>JADGNY010000216.1 GCA_017883235.1 Thermoanaerobaculia bacterium
TAACATTGGCGTTTCGGGCTGCAACAACCGTCCAAAATTTATCACATTCCCGGGGCTGCGGCTTTGCCGCGTTCTCTGCCTTCGGCGTTGTCTGCGGCGTGCGCGCCGCGTGGTCAGAGATTCACAAACGCGCGAAACGCAAACAAACCGGCAGCAGACAACGCGCGATAGCGCAGACAACGCCGAAGGCAGAGAACGCGCGCCAGCGCAGACAACGCGCGAAGCGCAGTTTACGAACGATCCCGCGTCTTCCAATCCTTATCCAGGTCCGCCAGGAAGCTGGAAAGATCGTTGGCGTGCTCTTCCTCCACGGCCAGGATCCCTTCCAGCATGCGCCGGGTCGTGTAGTCGTCGTCGCCGATGTAGCGGATCATCTCCGTGTAGGAGTCGATGGCCACCCGCTCGGCCACCAGGTCTTCCTTGATCATGTCGAGGAGGTTCTGTCCCTCCACGTACTCCGAGTGCGAGCGCATCAGCATCCCCTCGGGATTGAGATTCGGCGCACCGCCGAGCTGCACGATCCGGCCGGCGATCTGGTCGGCGTGTCCCTGCTCCTCGTTGGCGTGTTGCAGGAACTCCTGCGCGATCGGATCGGCGTTGATCCCCTGGGCCATGAAGTAGTGCCGCTTGTAACGCAGCACGCAGACGATCTCCGTCGCCAGCGCTTCGTTGAGCAGCTTGATCACCGTCTCGCGATCGCCGCGGTACGCGTCCGTCACTGCTCCTCCCTCGATGTGTTGCCGGGCGCGCCGGCGGAGTTCCTGGACGTCGGTCAGAAAAGGCTTGTCGGTCATGAAAATCTCTCCTTCCAGCCTCAGCTTGCAAGAATCATCGCCGATCCGCTCCGAAGCGGGTCTGGCGGGCATCATAGGTTCGTCCGCGCCAGAAAAGTTTGCCTCGGATTCCCGTGATCCAGAGCGAGCGGACGAAAATCCACGTCCAGATGCCGATCATGACCGGATGAAGCAGCAGGGCGTTGTCGAGCCGGTAGCGTAGCGAGCGAAAGAGGATGAGACGCGTGACGCTGATGAGGATGACCGTGGCCATGCTGATCCGGTCGCCGGCGAGGACGAGGCCGTACGGCAGGATGTGGAAGACGACGGAGCAGGCCGCGATCAGGATGCCGACGACATAGTTGCGGCCGAAGACGGCAAAGGCGTTCTTGGTGAAGCCATCCACCACCTCCGCGAGACCGTGATACATCCGCAGCGAGACCAGATCATCGGCCCGGACGGTTTCCGTCGCACCGCCGCTCCGCCGGACCAGCCGGGCCAGAGCGACGTCGTCGACCACCGAATCCTTCAGCGCCTCATGGCCGCCGATGGCCTCGTACCGCTCACGGACGATGAGGTTGCCGGTGCCCCCGCCGATGGCCAATGCGGCAAAGCGGCTCCGATTGGAGATCCAGGTCGGCATGAACGTGAAACAGAACATGGCCAGCATCGGCATGGCCGCGTTCTCCCCAAACCCCTGCATCTCGAAATAGGGCAGAAGCGAAAGGAGCGCCGGTCGCCGCGGTTCGAGAAAGGCAACGGCGGCGCGGACGGCCGCGGGAGCGTAGACGACGTCGGCATCGACGAAAAGGAGCAGTTCCCCGCGCGCGAGACGGCTGCCCTGATGCAGTGCCCACGGCTTGCCGAGCCAGCCCTCGGGAGGCTCTTCGCCGTCGATCACCCGGAGCCGCTCGCCGCCGATTGTGTCGTCGATCGCGCCAAGAATCTCGCCCGTTCCGTCTACCGACCGGTCATTGACGACGATGATTTCGAGATTGGGATAGGTCTGCGCCAGAAAGGCGCGGACCGTCCGCTCGATGATCCGAGCCTCGTCGCGGGCAGGAATGACGACGGAGACGAGCGGCTCCCGTGCCGCCGTCCCGTCCGCCCGCAGCCGAGGAATCAGGGCGAGATTGACGATGGTGAGCAGGAGCGACAGGAACCAGGACGCGAGGATGATGAGGGAGAGAACGTGCACGGCGTGAGCGTTAGAGAGTCAAAAGCAAATGTTCAATGTTGAATGTTCAATGCTCAATTATGCTCAATGTTGAATGAAGACCGTGCCTTGACTCTTCATTCAACATTCAACATTGAACACTCAACATTCAACATTGCCTTTGACTCACACCCACCGCGAGACCCCGCAACCGCGTTACGCCGGTCCCATCCGCCGTTGCGCTTCCAGCGCGTAGGGCGACTCGGGGAACTCCGTCACGATGCGGCGATAAGCCTCTTTCGTCTTCTCGGCGTTCCCCTGGGCATCCCAGGCATGCGCGAGAAGAGCGAGGAGGGCGTCGGGCGGAAGGTTGGGCTCGGACTTGCCGATCTCGGCCTGTAGCTCCTGCGCCACCTGCGCCGATTCGCCATTGTCGATCCGCAGACGGTAGAGGCTGTAACGCGCTCCTGTCGTCAAAACCGACTTCGGATTGTCGTGGATATAGGCCTCCAGACGCTTCCGGGCATCGGCCAGGTCGCCTTTGTCCGCGGCGATGCGGGCGAGATAAAGCGAGGCGACGTCGCCGGCGTTGGTGCCGGCATAGCTCGTATCGACGGCTTTGAGCTGCTTCTCCGCCGCCGCTGTCCGCTCCGCTCCCGTCTTGAACTTCGCCCCCGGCTGCGGCTGGGCGCCTGGCGCGGGAAGCAGCGGCGATTCGATGGTATCCATCGCCTGGCCCAGCGCCAACTGTGCCTTGTCCTCATGGTTGGAGCGGTAGAAGTAGATTCCGTACGCCAGGACGGCGATGGCGACCGCCGCCCCGGTAATGGTCAGAAGAAGGCGCTGGTTCTCCTTCGCTCTGGTCGACCAGGAACCCACCTCGTCGACGAATTTGTCGTGCTTCAAGTCTCTGCGTTGCTGACGATCCATGGACCGAACTGCCTCCGTAAAAGTGCGTGACTCTAACCCGGGGTGGAGGAACGGTCAAATGGGGATAGGGATTCCGGGGGTGGGGCGGGGGTGGCTGGGTTGCGGAGTTGCTGGGTTGCGGTTTCCGGAGCGCTGGCGTCTCGCCGGCTGGCCCGGCGTGCGTCCCGCCGCCGGGTTACCAGCGAATGTTGGGAGTCTTGCCGGTTCGGGGGCGAGACGCCCCCGGGCCAGCCGGCGAGACGCCAGCGCTCCGGAAACCCCGCGATCGCGAGACCGCGTAACCGCGATACAATCAAACCCGCTTCGGCACTATCCCTGCAGATGCGCGAGAGACATCGTCGGACCTTTATTCATTCTGGAGCATCCATGGCCGCGCGGGCGTTGACGGCAGCACTCATTTCCATCCTGGTTTCCGGTATCGCTGCGTACGCTGCCCCGGCTGATTCCGACTTCGGAGCGACGGTGCTCTGCTACCACATCGTCGAGTCGCCTCAGGACCCGCGCATGGAGGTCTCGCGCGAGACATTCCGCCAGCAGATGCGCTATCTGGCGATGACCGGCTACAACGTCATTCCGCTTCGCGAGCTCTATGAATACGTGACCGGAAAGCGGGCCTCGCTGCCGCGGAACTCCATCGTCGTCACCATCGACGACGGCTGGCGCAGCACGTATACCGAGGTCTTTCCGGAGATGAAGCGATACGGTTTTCCGTTCACCGTTTTCATTTATCCGCAGATTGTTGGTCAGACGTCCCACGCATTGAACTGGAAACAGATCAAAGAGATGTCGGACGCCGGCGTCGACTTCGAGAGCCACTCCCTGACGCATCCGTTCCTGACGCGGCGGCGGCATGCGGAGCTCGACCAGCGGGCCTATACCGGCTGGCTGGAGCGGGAACTGATGGACAGCAAGCGGTTGATCGAGCGCGCCACCGGGAAGCCGGTGCTCTTTTTTGCCTATCCGTTCGGCGACTACGACCACTTTCTCGTCGACAGCGTCGGCAGAGCAGGCTATGACGCCGCCCTGACCTGCGAGGCCGGCAAAGTGCGCCGCGGCAGCAATCCGCTCAGGATGCACCGCATGGTGGTCGAGAAGAAGATGGATTTCGTCTCCTTCCGCCACTACCTCGGCGCCGGCTCCATGCACCTCGACGAGATGACGCCGCAGCCCGGCGTCATCTTCGATCCCGGCCAGACCCTGATGGTCTCGGCAAAGATCCCCGATCACGACAAGATCGACCCGAAGTCGGTCGGCATGGCTCTGCTCAGCGTCCCAGGCGCTCTCCCCTTCTCCTATGACCCCAGCACCGGCGCGATCTCCGTCGCCGCGGTCAAAGAGGCGTTCAAGGGAACCTACCAGCGAGCCCTGGTCTGGGCCACCGACGCCAAATCCGGCAAACGGATCGAGGCAAGCTGGATCTTCAAGCTCCCTGAGCCCCACCTTCCCGTGCTGCCTGCCGTGATCACCGATCCTCTGCACGTCGCCCCCGCCGACGCCGCGCCCCAGGCGCAGTCCGGCGCCGCGGCTGTCGCCGCGCCGGGTGGGGGTGGGGCGAGAACGTTGGCGCGTGGTCAATTGCCGCGGGCGCCGAAGCGGTAGTAGGCCCTGGAGCCAGCGCGGTAGAGCGATCCGTTGCAGTCAGATGACTGCGGGCGCTTGGCGTTGCAGGTCCTCCTCATCCTCAGCGATCAGGATCGAGACCGGCTGAAGAACCTGACCTTTTGCATTCGTGAGCACCTCACGCGCGGCATCCGACAGCGATTCCTCGACGTCGCGGTTGCCCAGCCGGCGAAGGATGCGTCCGGCGATCGTGCGCGGTAGTACCTCTTGGTAATCAAACAGGGGTTGGCCCGCGTACGCCGCTGGCCAGAGGATTCTGCTTGCCGGTTCATGACTCAGCGGAAGTTGCAGATAGAGCGAGGCGCCAAGGCGCTGGCCGAGCCCTTCCAGTACGTCCTGCGCACCGCGTGCGTACAGCGACGCATCGTGCCGTGTTCCATCACTCGTAAACAGCGCCAGGAAGTGATCATCACCGAGCGGATCCGTGACGGAGTATTCGCCGGCCAGCCGAATTTCATCCACAGGAATACGAAATGAGCCGAAGGTGGTCGACGTGTATTCCACGGTGTCGTCGAGGAGATCGAGCGTGCCCGATGACAGCTTCCACTCTTCGTCAAGTTGTTTCATTCCCAGGAAGAAAGCAATTCCTTCTCCATCTTAGACTCGGTCACACCGATCGTTACTGTTGTTGCTACCTCTCCCGCTCTCATGCTGTGTGGAAGAGAGTAGCAGGATGACCGGCGTCAGAGCCATCATCCGCCTGCGACTCCTGGCACGGATCCGCGCATTCGATCTGCCACGCCACCCAGGTGACGCCCTTCGTTAGCCTGCATTTCTCACAGTCTCACTGGAATCGTCGGCACCCCTGTACCCCGTCGAGAGCCCTTCTCCCCCCAGCGTTTTTCAGCTGGGGGGAGAAGGTGCCGAA
>JADGNY010000136.1 GCA_017883235.1 Thermoanaerobaculia bacterium
GGCCTCGGCGAACCCGGCGATCGACGCGCCGAGGCGCTCGCGGTGCGCGTAGGCCAGCCCGTGCAGCTCGCGCGTCAGCAGCGCGCCGGCGCTCTCGCCATTCTCCTCGGCCACGCACTTGAGCGCGGCCACGACGTAGCGCGGCAACCGCGCCGTAACTTCACGCGTCCGAACCCCCGCCGGCAGGATGAGCGCCGCATCCCTCCCCAGCGCCTCCTCGATGGCGTCGATCGGCCAGACATGCACGGCCTGCTCCGCAGGCTCATGAATGTCGATCATCGGCCCGCCGCATCCTGGTACTCTCAACGCGCACAGAACGCATTGGCTCCATCTTCCTACATCATGAGGCGCACGTCACCATCGAGGGGGCGGCGCGGCTGCTTGGGAGGTCGAGCGGCGAGATCGCTGCTGCGATCGAGAACGGCGAGATCGAGACGACATCCGTCGTCAAATCGCCTTGCTCCGGGTAGGTATTGACGAGCGCGCATGGACCGCAGAAGTACGGATGGGTTCTGGTAGATTCAAGTCAATGAAGCTGCGCGAGTTATGCCCGTGCTCGATGACGTCAGCGAAAACCGAAGGTGTGACCCCTATCGCGTCGAAGGACTTCGCGACAAAAACCGCGATGAAGTAGGTCCAGTGGAGTGCCGCGCGCCGGCCAGGTGCTGAGGGTCAGGTCTAAAGTCTTGACGCTCTCTCGCCGGTCACAGGCTGGAAGCGCCGCGCGGATCAGTCGTCCGCACCTTACAAAACGGCCCCGGATACATTTGATAGTTAAAATTGGAATCCACAATCAGTCTCAAGACGCTCATGGATCCGTACTCTGCGGTCGGGTACCAGCTGTCTGGGAAATCGAATAAGATCCAACCCAAATTTCTCGGTCTTTGAGAGGCCGGTTGAGCTCCAAAGGAGGTCAAAAGATCATCCATTACGTACACGCCCCAAATCGACTGCCACGTGGCGCTTGCGAAATTCCACACTATTTCTCCAGGCCTCTTGCAATTGAAGGCCTGCTGCACCAACAACATTTTGGCTTGAGCGGGAAACCAAAACGGGAGACCTTCATACTTATCTTGCACCCAAATCTGGTACGATCTATTTGGGTTTGCTGGTCCAGCAAAACTTCCCTCGGTGTTGTCGCCGATATTCAACTGGATTCCCAAAGCTGGACTTGCGCCGGTGCGGTCGAATAGTAAGATTTTTCCTCGGGCCTGACCAAGATTTGGCATGGCACTTGATCCAAAATCTATGAAGTTCGCATACGGTGAAAGCGCTTGAGACCGCAGTGCGGCGAGAGCAGTCTGCTGGTTTGCTGGAGGTACAGTGGTCCAATCATCAATCTTCAAGGACATCACGATGAATTCACTACTGTTGGACGTTAAGAAATTGCGACACTCGGTCAACAGTGAATCCAACGTTTGATATGTGTTCAAGTTTATCGTGAAACCTCTGGCTCCGTGACAAGTTACGAAAAGGAAGGAATTGGGTTGCGTGGTAGGGGTTACCTGAATCCGGACATCCAATAATCGACTGCCGTAGCCTAACTGCGCGCCTATGCTTAGGTCTTGACATCTGTAGGGAGTAGGCACTATAGACCGAATAGCCGCGGAATCGTGAGTGCCGGGAATATTAATGTCGCTTACTAAGATTGAGTCTGGTAGACCCTTCATCCAACTCATCGGTGACCATGGTGAGGTCGCCATTGGGCTCGATTGCATTTTCGTATCCTTTGTGGTGATTCATTTAACAGGACAAATGGCCATCACGGGTCACAGCACAAACATACACACACTAACCAGCGTTCGGCGTCACGCTGGCCCACGCAAGGGTGGCGCCGCTCAACAGTCGCCCGATCCACCAAAGATTGTTCGCCTGGTTGTAGTACAACAGGGAATCGGTGCCGTTGTTAAGAAAATCACCGACATACACGAGTTGACCAACAGGTGGGCAACCCGCTGGATTTGTCAGCGTTAGAGGAGTAATGACAAGTACGTTTGACTGCGAAACTTGTGCGTAATACCAATTTCCGGTCGCCTGAACGGGAAAGAGCAGACTGTCATAAGCGAAGCCTGCAAAGTCACCGAGAAAGAAGGTTGGCCCGAGTTCTCCTAAAGCGGGAGATGTGTTGGAATTGGCTACGTTGGTCCAGACCAATTCTCCATTCGGAGGGTCCTCAGCGAACCCGGGATTGCCCTCAGCCAACCAAAAACTTCCGTCAGCGGGATTGAAGAACATCACGTCCGAGCCGGAACTTCCTGAAAAATTGCCGATCCAGAACGGGCGCCCATCTGATAAGTTTCCGAAGCGCGCGGTGTTGCAGACAAGGGACCAGGCGAATTGAGATGTGCTGGCGTCATACTGCGCAAGCCACCAGTTGGAATCACCAGGATAGTAGAAGAGCACGTCGGCGCTACCGCCCCCGGTGAAGTCGCCAATCCAGATCGGACGCCCTGCCATGCTTCCGAACTGCACCGCGGTGTTGGAGACAATGGACCAGTCGAATTGAGCTGTGCTGGCGTCATACTGCCCAAGCCACCAGTTGGAATCCCCAGGATAGTAGAAGAGGACGTCGGCGCTACCGTTTCCGGTGAAGTCGCCGATCCAGATCGGACGCCCGTCCGCCAAATTTCCGTAAGTCTGCGTATTTCCAACAGCCGTCCACTGAATTCTTAAAAGGTCAATGGAGGACAATTCGATAGTGAGTGCGACCGAGTCATAGCGGAGTAGCCTCGTGATGTTGTCACCGACGAAGTTTCCCTGAAAGTAGCTATACATATAACCCCCTTGTTTCAATAACGCTTCATCGATAGGAGAGACTGGAGAGCCTTACCGTGCGCTTGGAGGCCACCGGCGTGGTCAAAGGTTTCTTTAATTTCATCCACTCCTCAGCCGGTTGCCCAGCTTGTTCGCAGGCTTCATGGCTACTCGTGCGAGTGCTCAGATGTGCGTCTTTTTAGACCGCCTCGAGTCGTCGAGCCGGCGCACCAATACTCCGTCCGCGTCAAGAGGTGCATGTTCGCTGCCAGTAAGCGATTGAGAAACGGTCACTTGCGACAGCTCATTAGAGCAGTCGCGGCAGAGCAATGTTATTCTGAGCTATGAGGCGTCGTCCGAACCGAACGTTCGAAGGCGTGACCTGCACCGACTTCACCGGTAGGGGGGCAGGCGGCAGGGAGCCTTGCACCATCGATGACAACTCTCAGAAGGGTGGAAGGTCAGGTCTAAAGTCTAAAGCGAGATGTCTTCGAGACGGCACTCTCGACTTTAGACTTTGGGCCTGATCGTCCCGAAGAGTGTCCCATGATTCTTCGGGACACCGGGCTTCAGCAGGGCAACGCTGGCCGCGAAAATTACATCGGTGTACTCATTTAGTACGAGAGGCTCGCCGGCCCGTCCATCCGCTGAGTTGCAGGAAAGCGCATACCCGAGCACAGAGCGTCCGGCTCCGCTCGACGATGCCCAATCCAACACGTATACTGAGCCGAGCTGAGCGTATGTTTGCCGATTCTCGCCATCGACCACAGTTGACAATCCTCCGGGAGGTCACACCATGACCCCAGCGCCGGCGAACCGTCTCCTGCAATCGATCGTTGCCTGCCGGCTCTTGCTGCTCGCTCTTCCGGCGGTCCCGTGCCTGGCGCAGGACGCCGGCCGGATGGATCAAATCGTTCAGACCTACGTGGCCAACCACACGTTCATGGGATCCGTACTCGTCGCGCGCGGCCCACAGGTCCTCTTCAGCAAGGGCTACGGCTTCGCCGATCTCGAATGGGACGTTCCCAATTCGCCAAGCACGAAATTCCGGCTCGGGTCCGTGACCAAACAGTTCACGGCTGCCTCGATCCTGTTGCTCGAAGAGCGCGGAAAGCTCAGCGTGAATGATCCGGTGAAGAAGTATCTGCCCGATGCTCCCGCGGCCTGGGACGGGATCACGATCTTTCACCTGCTGACCCACACATCAGGCATTCCGAACTTCACCAGCTTTCCGGATTACCCAAAGTTCGAACCGTTTGCCACAACGGCCGAGCAGTTGGTGGCGCGCTTCCGTGACAAGCCGCTGGACTTCGCGCCGGGCGAGAAGTGGAGCTACAGCAATTCGGGCTACGTGTTACTCACGTACTTGATTGAAAAAGTGACCGGCGGCTCCTACGAGGCATTCGTGCGCGACAATATTTTCACGCCCCTGGGCATGAAGGACTCCGGCTACGACTCCAATTCCGCCGTCATTCTCCATCGGGCATCCGGGTACGTGTTCAACGACAACCGATTCCAGAATGCCGGCTTCGTCCACATGAGTGTTCCGCAGGGTGCTGGAGCTCTCTACTCCAGCACCGAGGATCTGCTGAAATGGGAGCAGGGCCTGTTTGGCGGCAAGCTGCTGCGGCCGGCATCGCTGGAAAAGATGACCACGCCATTCAAGAACCACTATGCATTCGGGTTACAGGTGGACAGCGTTGGCGGACACAAGTCAATCGTCCACGGCGGCGGCATCGAAGGCTTCAATACGGAGCTGGCGTACTACCCCGACGATAAGCTGACGGTCGTGGTATTAGGAAACGTGAATGGCTCTGCGCCAGAGGAGATTGCCACGAAACTCGCCGCGGTCAACCACGGCCAGACGGTGACGCTGGCGAGCGAGCGAAAGGAGATTGCGCTCGATGCCAAGACCCTGAGCCGCTATGTGGGCGCGTATCAGATGGCTCCCGGTGTCAACATGCTCGTCACTCTGGAAGGAAGCCAACTGTTCACGAAGCTCGGCAACCAGCAGGCCTTGCCGATCTTTCCGGAATCGCGAACCATGTTCTTCGCGAAAGTGGTCGACGCCGAGATCGAATTCTCCCAGGACGACGCTCGAGGAAGGCCAACCCTACTGACCCTTCATCAGGGGGGCCGGAACACGCCTGCGCCGCGGCTGGGCGACGTCGAGTCACAGCGACTCGTGGATGCCGCGGCAGCCTTTGCCAAGCGATTCAAGGATCAAACGCCGGCACCGGGGGGCGAGGCAGTGCTGCGCAGGATGATCGAGGAGTTGCGGCTGGGTAAACCGAACTACGATCTCATGAGTCCCGGCTTGGCTGAGGCTACACGTCAGCAACTGCCTGACATCCAGTCGAAACTGGCCGAGTTCGGCGCCGTGCAGTCGATATCCTTCACGGGAGTCGGGCCGGGTGGCGCTGACATCTATCGGGTCAAGTTCGCGAACGGCTCATTGGACTATAGGATCTGGCTCACGTCGGACGGGAAAATCGAGAGTGCCAACTTCCGCCCAAGCACCCCGTAGATCGCGTGACGGGTGCGACTCCGGCCGACGGCGTCGCACCCGGCAGCATCCGACGATCGACGCCTAGTGCCCGCCTCGACCCGGGCGTGGCAGCGCCGACGGCGGAACCAGCCCGTTCAGCCGCATGTAATTCGCGGAGGGCTGAGGGTCAGGTCTAAAGTCGAAAGTGCCGACCACCAGGATGATCGAGAAGGTGGCCGTAGCGAGGAGACCGGCGTCCTAACGGTAGGCTTTGCTCCGGTGCGGCACACCGATTACGTCAACCACGGCTTGCTCATCATCAATGGAGTAGACGATGCGGTAGTCGCCGACTCGGATGCGCCAAAGTTGGCGTCTGCCTTTGAGCTTCTTCGCGCCGTGTGGGCGCGGGTCGCTGCTGAGTCCGAGAATCGCGGCGTCGACCCGTTGAGCGGCGACGGCTGGCGGTGCGGCGAGATCCTTCGCGGCCCCGCTGCCAATGGTGAGTTGTAACTACGCACGGAGCTTTCCGCTTCGTACGAGCCGCCTTCTCACGGTCTCGTAGGGCAGGCGCTTGTCGTTGGCGCGCTCCTCGGCAAGAAGCTGATCGTAGATGTCTTCCCACATCTCACCGTGACGCGCGAGATCGATGAGCACCGCAACCTTCTCGCCCTTGTCGTTGGTAACGAACTGAATGCCTTCCATTGCCTCTCCTTGTTCGCAGGGGCAACGATCATTGCATGAGATGACTTCCCACGCCGGCATCCACGAACGTCCGCTTCACGACCCTTCTCGCCACCCGCCGCGTCGGACGGCAACTTCACTCTCGATCTCGTCCCAACCGAGAGGAGCCATGCCCGACCTGGCGATCTCCGCGCGCAGCTCGCGCAGGCGGCGGCCGAGCGGACTTCTGGCCTCGGCGGCGGTTTGAATCGTCACGTGCACATCGGTGTTCTCCGGTAAGTCCACGGGATGTTTGAGCGTGAGGATGCCGTTCTCGTAGACAGCGCCAACGTCGGTCGTCATCAACCGCAGCGCGAGCTCCGCCCCCTCATCCGCCTTCGGCACCTTCTCCCCCGCTGAAAAACGCGGGGGAGAAGGCTCTCGACGTTACACAGTCCACGCTGTCTTGTGAGAAATGGGGGCTGCTCGCCTACGCGCGTTAGGAATGTGGATATCGGATGCACCATCGACCAGGCCCTGCGACTCGCTGGGCTGAACTCCGGAAAAAGCTGGAGTTCCCCAACTTTCCGACGCGCCAGCGCAGACAGCCCTCCGGCCGCGATACGATCTCCCGCGTAACGTAGGAGGGGCACATCCCATGAATACACGTCGTCAGTTCCTCATTCGGGCTCCTCTCAGCGCGCTCGTCGTGGCAGCCGCTGCCCGCGGCAAGGCGCTGTCAGCCGATCCCCAGGCGGCTCCGGTCACACCCGGCGCGCCGCCTACGTTCGGCACGGGAATCGGAGCGGGTCCGGCCGTGACGGCGGCAACGTTTGCTGAAGCTGAGAAGCTGATGCAGGTGACCATGACGCCGGCGGAGCGGCACCAGGCCGCCGATTCGTGGCGCGAGTCGATGGCGCCCTACCTGGAGCGTCGCACCGGCCCGCGGAAAGTGGCCATTGCCCCCACCGACGCCCCGGCCACAATCTGGAATCCTCTCCTTCCCGGCATCCCTACGCCGCCGTCGCGGGACCGCTTCGTCAGGTCAGCCGGCGACGGCACGCCGTTGCCGTCAGCAGACGATGCCATCGCCTTCGCCCCTGTGACGCGATTGTCCCGATGGATCGAGTCGCGACAGCTCACATCCGAGCGGCTCACGAACATTTATCTCAGCAGGATCGAGCGGCTCGACAGCAGGATCCGAGCGGTCATCACCGTGACCAGAGAGCACGCCCTGGCGCGCGCGAAACAGGCTGACGCCGAGATCGCCGCCGGGAAATACCGAGGACCACTCCATGGCGTCCCGTATGGAGTGAAGGACCTCATGGACACGAAAGACATCCCCACGACCTACGGCGCGGAGCCATTTCGCAACCGCATCCCAACGGCGGATTCCGCGGTCGTGCGCAGGCTGAATGACGCTGGTGCCGTGCTGATCGCAAAGCTCTCCCTGGGCGCGCTCGCGCTCAACGACATCTGGTTCGGCGGCCAGACCATGAACCCGTGGTTGCTCGAGGAGGGGGCCTCCGGATCGAGCGCAGGCCCCGGCGCGGCGACGGCGGCGGCACTGGTCGGCTTTTCGGTCGGCAGCGAGACCGGCGGAAGCATCGTCAGCCCCGCAATGCGCTGTGGTGTTACCGGTTTGCGTCCAACCTTCGGCCGCGTGGCACGCACCGGTGCCATGACGCTCTGCTGGTCTCTCGACAAGCTCGGCCCGATGACTCGGAGCGTGGAGGACGCCATGCTGGTCCTCCAGGCCATCACCGGTCCCGACGCCGGCGATCCTTCGAGCCTGCCGAGCCATTTCGATTTCGAGGCCTCGGCGCCCATCGCCGGTCTCAAGGTCGGCTACATCGCGCAATGGATGAAAGAGAGCCCGGCCACGGACGTGGACCGCGCGGCCATGGAAACGATGAAGAAGCTGAAGCTGGAGCTCAGAGAGGTGACGCTGCCTGATTGGCCGTACAACTCCCTGATGACTGTGCTGTTCGCCGAGGGGGCGGCGTCCTTTGAGGAGTTGACGCTCACCCATCAACTCGACTCACTCAAGGCTCAGGTGAAGGACGCCTGGCCCAACCTGTTCCGTCAGGCGCGTTTCCTCTCCGCCGTCGACTTCGTCCAGGCCGACCGGTTGCGGCGCAACGTAGCGCTGGAAATGGCGCGTCTCTTCAAGGAAGTGGACATCCTGCTCGTACCGTCGTTACGCGACGAGCAGTTGACCATCACAAACTTCACCGGCCATCCATCGCTCACACTGCGCGCCGGCTTCATCGAGGTTTCGGAGGCGCGAAGCGACTGGGCTCCCGACCCGGCCCATCCCCTCCCCAAGTTCACCCCGCCGCGCCGCGTGCCCCACGGAATCACGCTCCTCGGCCGTCTCTTCGAGGACGGCCTCATCGGCCAGGTGGGAGTAGCCCTCGAACAGGCATTTGGCGTCGTCCAGGAGCATCCGGCAGGGTTCTAACTAAACTAATCGGGCACGCGGCCAACTATGCGGAGATCGCGAGCTTCTCGCGGTGGTAGAGACGCGCCGCCGCCAACCAGAGCAAGATACCGAGGCCGAAGCCGCCCGCCAGATAGATCGCCCATTCCTGCGCGGTGACGATCTCCAGCCGCAGCAGCTTCATGATCAGCTGGTTCTGCGCAAGGAATGGTACGGCGAACATCCATACCTGGTCCTTGATCGGATTCACCAGCAACAGAATCGTCGGAACCAGCGGCATCAGCATCAGCAGACTCATATAACTCTGTGCTTCCTTGACGCTCTTCGCTGAGGCTGCGATCAGTGTCAACAGGGTCGTACCGAGCAGCACCACTGGAGCCAGCACCAGCAGCAGCTTGAGCATCGTAACGATCGATACGTCGAGCTTGGTCCCGCTCTGAGGAAAGAGCTGGAAGCTGATTTTGAATGCCGCCAGCGTCAACATCAGCGCGAGCAGGCCGAAGACACAGGCCCCGGCGATCTTGCCGCTCATGATGGCTTCTCGCGATGCGGGGGTGGCCAGCAGAGGCTCCAGCGACTGGCGTTCACGTTCACCGGCCGTGGCGTCGATCACCAGATGTGCGCCCCCGAGGAAGCTGCTCAATATGAGCAGATAGGGGAGAAACGACAGCGCCAGTCCCCGTTTGCTCTCCGGTGTCGCCAGGTCTCGATGCGCGATGCGAACTGCCGTGGCCACGCTCGGACTCACGCCGCGAGCCAGCAGGCGCAATGAACCGACCGTAGTGCTATAGGTCTTCAGGAGACGCTCCAGCCGTTCCACCGGGATCTCCGCGTCCCGACGCGATGAGTCTTCGACGATCTCCACCCGCGCAGGGATTCCTTTGTGCCAATCCTCCGGATAATCCTTGCCGATCGACAGGATGACATCGCGATGCTGGCTTCGGATCTCTCCGTCGGGATCGGCGGGCGCAGCCAGCACATTCACATTCTGTCCGGCCAGCCACTTCACCAGGTTCGGAGCGTATTGCGAACCAACAACCGGCAGATCGAGCGGTTTCTCCAGTTGGGTGTTGACCCGCTTTTCCGACATCGTAATGATGCCCAGCATCAATAGCGGCATGAACAGCGGACCCATCACCAGTGCGATGCGAACCGTTCGCTTGTCGCGAAAGAGATCGCGCAGTTCCTTCATCATCACTGTGACCACGACAGCCATTCTCATGAGTGCAGCCCCTCGTCCGATCCGATCACTTTGACGAAGGCGTTTTCCAGATTGTCTTCGCCGGTCTGGGCACGCAAGTCATCGGCAGTCCCCTGGGCAACGACACGACCCTTGGCGATGACGACGATCCGGTCGCAGAGCGCGGCGATCTCCTGCATGATGTGGCTCGAGAAGATCACGCAGCGTCCTTCCGTACGCAGTCCCTCGAGGAACTGCCGCATGCTCCGCGTGGTCATCACATCGAGTCCATTCGTTGGTTCGTCGAGCACCACGTTCCGGGGATCGTGTACGAGTGCCCGGGCAATCGCCGTTTTCGTCCGCTGCCCCTGCGAAAAGCCTTCGGTAGGACGGTCAAGGAAGTCGTTCATGTCCAAAGCCCGTGAGAGCAGGACGATCCTCGAGGCGATCGCTCCCTCGTCCATCTGATGGAGCCGTCCGAAGTATTCGATGTTCTCCCGTGCCGTAAGCCGTTTGTAGACTCCACGCGCGTCCGGCAGTACTCCCAGGCGGCGGCGCACCGCCTCGGCGTCGCGCACGGCATCGAAGCCGTCCACGGAAACGCTTCCGGTCTCGGGCTTCATCAGCGTATAGAGCATCCGCAGAGTGGTGGTCTTGCCCGCGCCATTAGGCCCGAGCAGTCCTGTGATCTCACCGTCACGCGCCGTAAAACTGACGTCATCGACCGCGATCACCCGGCCGCTCTTGCTCGTGAACGATTTATGTACGTTCCTGACTTCGATCATGGGACGAGCCGCCTTCTCATGAATCCTCTCATCTGCGATCCACCCCCAGCCTCATGGCTCCCATCCGTTGTAGTCTGTGAACGGCGGCGTATACGACAGCTGATCCAGACAGTGCGCGTCCAGCCCCTTCGCATCGGCAGTATCGAAAAAGCGCGCCATGAGTTTCGGCATGCAGCCGATCGGAATGACGTTGTGGCCCTGTCCGCGCAGGACCAGGAGCCGGCCCTTCGGCAGATTCTTCACCACCTGTTCGCCGTAACGTGGTGGCGTGACCGGATCGAGCTCTCCTTCCAGCACAAGGGCCGGTACGTTGCTGGCGAGCGGCTTGTGAAAATCGGCCGGGCGTGTTCCATGCGGCCAGACCTCACATTGCGCACGCAGAATGTCGACCAGCTCATTGCCGAGCACACTGCCGGCATAGGCGGGATCGTCCTTCAGCCCCTCCGCGTCTTCGGTGCAGATGACCGAGAGCTGCATTCCTCCGGCCATGCTTTCGGCGAGGTTTCCACTGATCAGCTTCGACTGCGCCATGAGCGGCTCATAGCGTCCTTGAGCTGCATCGGCCAGAGTCAGAGGCAGCGAGGATGCCAGGAGCGGAACGTATGCGAACATCCGTGCGATCAGGGCCACGTGGCCTCGGGTGAGCATCTCCTGGCGCGTCTCACCGGTCATCGGGTCGCGATACGTCACCGGTACGGGCGCCGTCTTGAGTTTCGCGAGTAACGCATTGAGATTGGCCTGTGGGTCGCCCATCCGCTCGGCGCACTTCGGTGTGTTGCGGCACTGTTTGAAGAGCATCGCAAGCGCATCATCGAGATTGCGGGCGAAGTCATTGCCGAGGAAGATCTCGTCAGGTGCGACGCTGTCGAGGACCACGGTGCGGGTGTGCGCAGGATAGGTGGCCGCGTAACGCTGGGCGACGCGGGTGCCATAGGAGATGCCAACGAGGTCGATCTGTGATGCACCGATGGCCACCCTCACCGCATCGAGATCGCGAATCGCTTCGGTCGTTCCGTAGAAACGAAGATCGGCTGTCGATGCGAGTGAGTCGCGGCACCGTTCGGTGAAAGCCCGCACCGCTTCCCGGTTCTTCTCAATCGACTGCTCTTCCTCGGCGCTGGTCTTCTCGCCCTTCTTGTCCCTGCATTCCAGAGGATGGGATGCCCCGGTCCCTCGCTGATCCACGAGGATGACGCTGCGTTTCTTCAGGGTCTCATCAAAGGCGGGGGCGATGCCTGGATAGGTATCGCGCGCCGACTGGCCCGGTCCACCAGCGATCATGAATACTGGATCGGCTGCCGCTTCGTTCCTGGCGGGAATCCACGCGATGGCGAGCTGGATCTTGCGGCCGGCTGGATGCGCCGCGTCTTCCGGCACGGTCAGGTGCGAGCACAATGCCTCGCCCGCGCCGGCGTCGAACTTCGGCGCCAGCGTACAAGGCTGAAAGTCGAGCGAGCCGAGTTTGCGGGCCTGCGCCGGAACACTGGACAACAGTGCCAATGCCATGGCAACGACAGCGCGCCTCACGGTCCACTTCACGAGCGAGTTGGTCATATAGGTTCCTCGGGGCAGGGCTTGATCGCGATGGGCCAGTAGAGACGCGGAGGTTACGTGACGACTTCGTTGAAGTGCAGTCGCGAAGCAGACCTTCCTACCTTACATGACGGCGGACCTGAACTACGCAAACCACAAAGAAAAGTTTCGAGTCTGGTGCCGGGTTGGTATGCAGTGGCCGTGTGCGACGACAGTCTCTGTCGATCTCGTCGGCAGCTTCACGACCCTTCTCGCCACCCGCCGCGTCGGACGGCAACTTCACTTGTCGTCGGTAACGAACTGAATGCCTTCCATCACTTCTCCTCATTGAGGATAGCAACGATCGCGCCTCAACGTGATCGAGGCCGAGCCCAGACCGCACCTTCGTATTGCTCCCGAATCACTCGATCTTTGGTGATGAGCGCCAAAGGAACGCCACGACATGCGTGTCAAGGTAGATCAGGCTTCCACTCCTGCGACCAGTCGATATGAACGAGATCGTCAGCGGCGCCGACGATCGAGCCGGGATGCGGTGTCAGAATCTCGAAGATGCTCTTGTCCTGCCCTTTCGTCTCGATGCGCACCACACTTCCCTTCCGCTCGATCTCAACAGGCTGACCGGTTTCGATCACCTCATCGAGAATACGGTAAATGTTCCGGCGAAGGTGCGAGGCGGTAAGACGCTTTCCCATGGACTAAAACGTACGCCTCATGTAGTACGTACGTCAACGTCACACGAAGCTGTTGACCGGCCCGCGGTCTGCCGTCTCCTGCTGAACACGGCCTCGATCGCGCGGTGGACGGCCGACCCATTCGTCCGCGTGAACACCTATGCTGCGCGGAAACATGGCCACACACTTCGATGTGACTGACCTCACTGTTCGAGCGGTGCGTTGGGCGTAGTATCCCTCGCGATTTTTGGCGTCACGAGAACGCCGGAGAGGTTTCTCATGAATCGTCAACACAAACAGAGCATCGTCGTCTGCGTGATCTTTATTGCCTCCCTCGGTCTGGCGGCTTCCGAGGGGTGGGCGCAACTGTACGTCGGCAACGACCATACGCCGGGTGTCGTACAGCAGTACACCCTTCCGATCAGCGCGAGCTCGACGCCAAACTTCGGGATTGTCTCGAACGCCGTCGTCGCGCTCGGGGTGGACGCAAAGGGGAATCTCGCCGTCGGCGCGTTGGGTGGCGCGCTCACGTTCTTCCTCGCGCCGCTATCCGGTTCGAGTACGCCATCGGCAACGTTCAACAACGGCGCATCGGGGAACGTGGGCCAGATCGCATTCACAGCGGCGGGCGACTTTTTCACCACATCGTTCGGCAACAGTGTCAATCTGTTCATTCATCCGTTCAGCAACTTCAGCACGCCGTCGCTGACGATCACGAATGCCAACATCACCTCCGCCGGCGGCGTGGTCGTCGACGCCGCGCAGAACCTGTACATTTCCAACACAGGAGGATCTGGCGCGAACACGTTCGGCGACCTCCTCATTTATGCGCCACCGTACACGGGCACGCCGATCGTCACGGGGCCCGCGATCGGGGCGAACTACCGCAAGGCGGCGATCAATGGCACGCAGCTATTCGTCGCATCTGTCGCTGGTACGGGACGAATCGATGTCTACACGCTCCCGATCACCGGGTCGGCTCTTCCTGCGTTCTCGATCACCAACGGCACGAACCTTCCGGAAGCGGTTGCCTTCGACGCCGTTGGAAATCTTCACGTCGGGAACCTCGGCAGCGGGACAGTCACCGTCTATTCACCGCCGTTCTCGGCATCGAGCGCGCCGGCAATCACGCTGACCCCCGGTCCGGCGCCTTTCACGCTCTTCGCCCTCGTGATCGGGCCGTCGCAATCGGGGATTCTCCCGGCCGTGGCCTCGGCGAACGGAAATTTGGGCTCCTTCTTCCGAACCGGAGTGCAGCTTCAAAATCCCGGTTCCTCGGCCATCGCCGGCAGCATCGTCTTCCACACCGCCGGAGTTTCCGGCGTCACCTCCGATCCGTTCCTGTCGTATTCGCTGAGTCCGGGCCAGATGCAGAACATCGCCGACCTTCTTCCAGCTCTGGCGCGGTCCGGGCTCGGCAGCGCCGATGTCGTCAGCACGTCCGGCAATCTGCCGACCGTCGTGGCGCGCGTCTTCAATGATGCCGGAAACAATGGAACCGCAGGCTTCACGGAAGACCTCATGAAACCGCAGAACGCACTCGTCGCCGGAGATCAGTTCGTTCTCCTGCTACCGGCGGATCTGGCTCGCTTCCGCTACAACATCGGCGTGCGCACGCTCGGCACTGGATCTTCGATCACGGTCACTCGGCGGAACAGCTCCGGAACCGTCCTGGGAACGGTGAGCAAGACGTACGCGCCGACCTACTTCGAGCAGGTGGACGCGACGACGTTCCTCGGCGCTGCGCCATCGGCAAACGATAGTCTCACCGTCAGTGTGAATTCGGGAGCCCTGTTCATCTACGGCGCAACCACAGACAACACCACGCAGGACCCAAGCGTCCAACTCGGCAGGAAGTGATCTGCTCTCCTCCGTCTGGTGAGGTAGAATCCGGCGCTGTTTCGAAAAGGAGAACGAAGTGAACGATCGTCTTCTACGCGGGCTCGTTGCGGTTGTTTTTGCGTGTTTCCTGGTCGCCGGCTGCCGCAAGGGTCCGGAAGCGGCTGCTCCGGCGACGAATCCTCCGGCGACGGCGGCATCGGCCTCGACCGCGGCATCTTCGAGTAATTCATCGGCTACTTCCGGAACGGACGTGGCGGCGGCCGCCGCGAAGGCGGCGGCCGTCGAATCTGCGCTCAAGGACGACGCCATCAAGAACGACCCCGACGGCCAGTGGGCCATCCAGGCCAAGGCATCATCGTCCTATCAGGATGCTGAAGGAGCGGCGGCCTGGTCGGCCAATCAGGCCACCGGCGCACCCAACGTCGAGAAGTACGGTGACGATGGGAAAGCCTGGGCCCCGAAATCCCAGGATGGCGGCATCGAATGGCTTGACTTGACCTTCCCGAAAGCGGTTTTCGCCACAGAAGTGCGAGTCCGTGAATCCTGTGGATCGGGCGCCGTCATCAAGGTGGAAGTCTTCGATGAAAAGGGCGCGCCTCGTGTCGTCTGGGCAGGCAACGACCCGACCAAGGAGCTGAACTACTTCCCCGTCAAGTTCGATAAGACGGCCTATAAGACCGACCGGGTGAAGATCACGCTTGCGACCAATGTCGTGCCCGGCTGGAACGAGATCGACGCCGTCCAGCTCGTCGGCAAGGAGAACTGAGGCGGAAGGATCGGAATCAAGCACAGGTACGACCCGCCGCAGTCCTCGAGGACATTGCGGAAATCGGATGCGGTCAGGAGTGTGTTGATCGGCACCGCCACCGCACCGGCGGCGATTGCGCCCCAGAACCCGATCGACAGCCACCGCGAGTCCGGCGCGATGAATGCGACACGTTCATCGCCGCGGATGCCCGCATCGCGGAGAACCCCCGCAAAGCGGCGTACTGCCTCGTCGAGCTCACCATACGTGATCGAGCCTTCACCGTCGATGATGGCAGTACGGCGCGCGCGGCCATCGGCCATGTGGCGGCCGATGAACCACTGGGCCGCGTTGAACTGCGGAGGAAGCCGGTCGGCCGCGCGGAGGTGCATGGGATCGGGACGGTATTATGCAGTTTCTGGCCGATCTCGAATCGATCTGGTATGGCCCCCCGGCCGACGCTGCTCCGACGCTGGTCTTTCTTCACGAAGGTCTAGGGTCGGCATCGACGTGGCGCGACTTTCCCAAGCGGCTCGCGGAGGCGACCGGGTACGGTGCGCTCGTCTATTCGCGTCGTGGCTACGGATCCTCTCCGCCGGCGGAGCTGCCTCGGCCGATCGGGTACATGCATGACGAAGCGGACGTCCTCGCCGAGGTCATGCGCCACCACGGCATTTGCGAGGCCGTCGTGGTGGGCCACAGCGATGGCGCCTCCATCGCCCTGATCTACGCCGGCCGCAGTGCATCCGGTCCGTTGCGGGCGCTCATTCTCGAAGCGCCGCACGTGTTCGTCGAGACGCTCAGCGTCGAGAGCATTGCGGCCATGAAGCGTGCCTGGGAGACCACCGATCTCCGCGGCCGCCTGGCACGCCATCACCGCGATGTCGACCACGCCTTTCGCGGGTGGAGCGACGTGTGGCTGGACCCCCGGTTCCGCGACTGGAACATCGAAGAGCTTCTCACGGAGATCGAAGCGCCCATGTTGCTGATCCAGGGAAGCGACGACGAATACGGCACCTGGAAGCAGGTCGAGGCGATCGAACGACACGTGCGCGGACCGGTGGAGACGCTGCTGGTGCCGGGAGCCGGCCACGCCGCCCATCGCGATCAGCCGGAGCTCGTGCTCCAGAAGATGGCTACCTTCGTGAAGATATATCTTACCGGCTCTTCCTGATCTTCTCTGTCAGCACCGGCAGCAGCTCCATCAGGTCGGCGACGACGCCGACGGTTGCTGCCTGAAAGATGGGTGCCTTGGGGTTCTTGTTGATGGCCAGGAGGAAGGGATTGCCCTTGATGCCGCCGAGATGCTGGAAAGATCCGCTGATGCCGAGGGCGAGGTAGACCTTCGGTTTGACGGTCTTCCCTGAGGTGCCAACCTGCCGTGGTCTGTCCAGCCACTTGGCATCGACGATGGGACGGGAGCAGCTCACGGTGGCGCCCATCGCCTCGGCGAGTTCCTCAACCAATGCGATGTTCTCCTTTTCGCCGATGCCACGGCCTACGGAGACGAGCACGTCTTCGCGGGTGATGTCGATGTCGCCCGCTTCCGCCTGGATCAACTCGACGAACTTCCGGCGGGCGGTGAGTCCTGTGGCATCCGCTGATCGGTCCACGACCTGCCCTGCGGCGGGTCCGCCTTCCGCGGGGCGGAAGGCGCCGGAACGGACGGTGATCACCGCACCATTCGCCACAGCGCAGTGGACGTGCGCGCTCACCTGGCCGGCGAACTCCTGTCGCACGACCTTCAGAGTGGTCCCTTCCAGACCGTCGATGCCCACGACGTCGGGAACATACGTGACTCCGCGCTTCACCGAGAGTCCTGGCCCGAGATCGAGGCCGAACGTGTTGTGCGGAAGGAGGAGCATCGCCCCGGCCGGAAGCACCTTGACGAGGAGTGGCCGCAGCAGTTCCGCGTTGGGATAGGCGAGGACGTCCTGGTCGAATTTCCAGACCTCGCCGCACGACGCAGCCGATTCCTGACACACCGCGTCGATGCCGGAACCGGCGACGAGAGCAACAGGGCTGGAGCCCGGAAACATGCTCCGGGCGGCGGTGACCAGTTCGAGTGCCGAATCGTCCGCCTTGCCATCCTTGTGAGCGACGTAAACGAAGACTTTCGCGTCCATTACCGGATCCCTCCCTTCGCCTTCAGAAGATCCGCCA
>JADGNY010000035.1 GCA_017883235.1 Thermoanaerobaculia bacterium
GGACGCCTGAGGTGGGCAGAGGCGCTACACGAAGCGCGGCTCCCGCTTCTCGAGAAACGCCTTGAGGCCTTCGGGAAAATTCGGGCTGGCGGCGTTGTCGATCTGGGCCAGGCGCTCGGCCTCGAGCTGATCCGCGAGCGAGCGCGCCCCACTCTGATTCATGAGCGCCTTCATCCGCCCGAGCGCCGAGGCAGGCCCGGCAGCGAGCCGCCCGGCAATCTTCGCGGCCTCCTCCTCCAGGACCTCCGGCGCAACCACCCAGTTGATGAGGCCCCAGCTCTGCGCCGTCGCGGCGTCGATCTGGGTGGGGAGCATCGCCAGCTCGCAAGCCCGGGCGTACCCCACCTGGCGCGGGAGAAAATAGGTCCCGCCACCGTCCGGCGACAGGCCCAGCTTCACGAATGCCTGCGTGAAGCGTGTTCCCGCCGCGGCCAGCCGCAGATCGCAGGCCAACATCACATTGAAGGCGACGCCGGCGACGGCTCCCTGGACGACGGCCAGGACTGGCTTGGGAATCTCGCGGATCGCCAGGACCATCTGATGGAACGCGGCGAGCGGCGCCTGGAAGTAGGCGGCCCGGTCTTTCCCCTGCTCGACGTCGCTCGACATCTCGCGCACGTCGCCCCCAACCGAGAACACCCGCCCAGCGCCGCGGAGGACCACGGCGCGAACCTCCTCGGAGCGACGGAAGCTCTCGAGCGTTTCGAGGAACTGATTCGCCAGCTCCAGGTCGAACGCGTTCATACGGTCAGCGCGATTGAGCGTGATGTGTCCGATCTTTCCTTCGACGCGCCGGGTCACTGCCCCCTCGGAAGTCCTTTCCATGACTGCCTCCTCTCCACGCAAAGGCCCAGAGTAGAGGTGACAGGGCTCTCGCGGCAAGAGCCCGAGGTCAGGCGCCTGGCATGGAATTCGTGTCAGGAGCCAGGAGCCAGTGGGGCCGGGCCTTCGTTTTTCGTTTTCAACGCCGCAGTCTGGCGATCGTTGAACGCGACCGATGACGATGCGTTCTCGCCGATGATGCCTGCCAGCGTATCGACGTCGCGCAGCACCTCGCCGCGAAACGTGACGCGGTCGTAGGCGGCAAGCGCGGCCAGAGTCAGCAGCAGCGCGGCCAGGCTGTCAGCATGAACCCGGTCATGAGCTTGCTGCGGATCGAGAGATCGCGGAACGAGGACATGTGGGGTGTGTGGCGTTAGTTTATCGGTATCGGGGTCGCGCGGTCTCGCGGTTGCGGGGTCTCGCGGTGGGGTAAGACGAGCCGGGGCCGATGTGGCACAGACACTCTTGTCTGTGCCGGCTCTCGCCACGACTCCGATCGCGAGCCGTCATCGATTGCCGAATACGCGCGATATCTGGAAGATCAAGCCAGCAATGATCGCGCGCTGCTGCGTTTCGAGATACGGGCGAGATCGGAGAGGTGAACGTACTCGTCGCGGCGCTGAGGAACTTTGGCTACCATGTCGCGCACGGCGAAGAAAACTACTCCGTCGCCGACGCTACGCTCAATACGCTGGAGCGCAACCGACAAGTATTCCGCTATCGCGACGCTGAGGGCCGAATCACGCGTCAGTCGAACCCGAACTGCTTGGGCAACATCGCCAACATCTGAGCATGGGCGAAACGTCCTCGGTATGACGGACCCGCAGCGTTACGCCGTGGCGCGGCTCGGCAACCGCGTCTACCTCGGTGTGTTCCATTCGATCGCCGCGGCAAAATGCCGAAGGTCTCATCTGGACACTGACCCACTGCTGACGCACGATCCAGGAGTTCCTTATGCACTCTGACGTCAAGACGACCATAATTTACACGCACGTCCTCGGGCTGGGCGTGTCGAGGGTGGAACGGTGGGCTACGAACGTTCGGCGACCTGTGCAAGGAATGCACTCGTCATCGCCGATCTCTCAACCTTGACGTGGCTGTATCCACAGTTATCTAGTGTCGCTCGGATCAACCGACTGTCGGCAGAGCAACCTGCAATCACCTTAACGATCGGCATTCGCGTGTCATCGGGGTTAGCACTGCGTACGGGAATTTCGATGTACGGCCGACCATCGGATCGAACTCCGACCCGCTCCTTCTCGTGAGGATCGTCACCCAAGAGAAACACCGTGCGCCATTCCCGCTCAACGCTCCAACTCTCATCCTTTAGAGAAATCGAGTGATGCATGAGATGCGAACAGAGCTTGACTGCTAGCACCTGAACGAGGACGTCGTGAATGTCATACCCGAAACGGTTTATATATGGAACCAGAACGGTCCTCGTCGCGGTAATCAAGGCTCGAAGCAGCTCAGCCTGTTCGCCAAGCGTATACGTGACTTTAGCGATGTGGTAGCTTGCGTCTTCCGAGCTATCTGGACCCATACGTTTAGTATCGAATACGACTGCCACTCCGTCACCAGTGGTGCCATACCGATTCCACAACTTGGCTGAATCCTGAAGTACGCTAAACGACGATACAAAGTATTGAATCGCGTTGTCAGCGTGATAGTTTAAGTTGAACCGGCAGAAGTCGAAAAAGTCCGACGCGCTGTCATGTCGCTGCATGTCCTGTTCCAGAAGATCATTCGTGATCGTACGACCGTGGCGCATTTCCGTTGAGTCGTTCAGATAACGGAAATGCGACATTCGAAAGTTGCCAGCCCCCAAAATTGCCGCTAGCGACTCAATAGACGTATAGTGCACAATTTCAGGCGGATGTCGCCAATACCTCTCGAAGAGCGGTCCAAGCAACAGTGCATCAAGCTGTTGAACTAACGTTGGAATCTGAGGTATCGCCTCACGTCTCGCGAACGGCACGGTGTCAGTGTAGCAGCTAATGTTCCATGAGCGCTTGAGCACGCGGCCCAACTCTTCGCTCGAGCGGACTTCGGCCCGCAGCTCTGGTAGGCTGCCCTGCAAGAGCTGCGGCGGGCCGAAGCCGCTCAGCTTTAACCGTTAGCCAGACTTGCCGCGGCGGCCCAAGGAGCTTATCTTCACGCTAAACGTATGAGCCAGCGCCCTACTCTCGTCACGCTTGCACTCCTTCTCATGCTCATCGCTGGTAACGCCCGCGCCCAATCAAGTCGTGAGCGCAACTTTCAGACCTGTTTGTCAGGCAGGTACCCGGCTCTCTGCAATCGGACACTCCTCACACCAGAACAGGCCAAGCAGGCAACTCTCGCGGAAAAGCGCGAGAACCTGAAGACTTGCATGACCGGCCGATATCCAAGTTTGTGCGATCACGACCGACTTGCCGAAGATGAGAGAGCGGCAGTTGCCGCCGCAGAGCACCGCGAAAACGTTCGGACCTGTTTAACCGGCAAATATCCGGCTCTTTGCAACCACTCGCTACTCACACCTGAGGAGCGCCCTCGGGTGCAAGCCGCTGAATCAGCCGAGAATTTGCGGATCTGTCTTGATGGTCGATTCCCTGGTTTATGCAACCGGTCACTTCTCTCAAACGACCAAGAGGAGATGGTAGTTGCTGCCGAAGCACGAGCTGCGCCGGCGCGCCGAAAACTGGAGGCCGCGGTTGCAGCCCGTCGCTCCTCAGGTGACTGCGACTCTCATTCCATCGAGGCAATCGAAGGCGACGGTAAGATCATCAAACTCGACGACGGTTCCATGTGGGAAGTAGACGACGTCGATACCGTCACAACGTCCATCTGGCTGGCGGCCTCGGAGGCGGTTGTCTGCCGCGGCAGAATGATCAACTCAGACGATGACGAGAGCGTTGGAGTAACTCCGGTTGGTCGCGTTGGGTCAGCCACCAAGACATCCAGTAGCCGGCCAAGCTACGTCGTTCAGGCTGCGGCCAACGACGAAACCTTTGTCATTAACGATGAGATTTTTAAAGCGAAAACCTACTGCTTCAACTTCGAAAAGGGCGATCGCGTTATTTTCGTCTCAGGCTCGCCAAATGGCAGCTGCTCCTCAGCACAGTTGCTCAACCTTCGCACCGAGAAGATGTGCAGCGTTTGGTGCGAGTAACCCCTGGCTAACTCTGCGCTGAACCGGACTTGGAGCCGCATGTTGCTGAGTCCCGAGTGCGATACAGGAGAGCGAGTGAGGCTGGGCCTTCGTTTTTCGTTTTCAACGCGGTCGCTCCACAGTTGGTAGCGCCATCATCCATTCCGAGTTCGTAGGTCGATTTTCTCTACCCGGCGCGGATTCCTCGGTGATGGCGTTCAGTCCGAGGGATCCTCGGTCGCGTTGCAGTGCGGCGGCTTCGAATTAATCCAACGCCGCGTGCGCGAAGCTCCCAATCACGGCCGGCTTGATCTGCCAGATATCCCGCGCGTACTCGGCGATCGTGCGATCCGAGGAGAATTTCCCCATTCGGGCGATATTCAGCAGCGACTTGCGGCTCCACTGGCCGCGGTCGAGCCACGCCTCGTCGACGCGCTGCTGCGTTTCGAGATAGGGGGCGAGATCGGCGAGGTGGACGTACTCGTCGCTGGCGCTGAGGAGCTTGGAGACGATGGGGCGGAAGATGTCTTTGTCGCCTCGGGAGAAATGGCCCGCGGCGATGGTGTCGACGACACGGCGAACGTTGCGGCTCGCGCCCATGTAGTGCTCGGGGTGATAGCCGGTCCGGATCAGTGACGACACTTCCTCGGCGCGCAGGCCGAAGATGAAAATGTTCTCCTCGCCTACCTCGTCACGGATCTCGATGTTCGCTCCGTCGAGCGTTCCGATCGTCAGCGCGCCGTTGAGTGCCAGCTTCATGTTGCCGGTTCCTGACGCTTCTTTCCCGGCCGTGGAGATCTGCTCGCTCAATTCCGCCGCCGGGATGATTGCCTCGGCCAGCGTGACGCGGTAGTCGGGGAGGAAGACCACGCGGATCCAGTCGCGCGTGCGCGGGTCGGCATTCACCACCTCGCCGACCGAGTGAATCAATTTGATGATCAGCTTGGCCATGAAGTAGCCGGGAGCGGCTTTGCCGGCGAAGTAGAACGTGCGCGGCACCAGCGGCTCCTTCTGATCCTCGGCGAGCTGCCAGTAGCGGTCGACGACGTGGAGGATGTTGAGCAACTGCCGCTTGTACTCGTGCATCCGCTTCACCTGCACGTCGAACATCGAGTTTGGATCGACGATGACGCCGGTCAGCTCCTTCGTCAACTGCGCGAGCGCCAGCTTGTTGCGGCTCTTCACGGCATGGAGCCGGTCGAGCAGTCCGGCATCGTCGGCAAACAGCTCCAGGCGCCGCAGCTCGTCGAGGTTACGGATCCAGCCGTCTCCGATGGCCCGCGTGATGAGCGACGCCAGCGGACGATTGGCTTGCAGCAGCCAGCGGCGCGGCGTTACGCCGTTGGTCTTGTTGTTGAAACGCTCCGGGTAGAGCTTGTAAAACTCCGGCGCCAGCGTCGTCCGCACCAGCTCCGAATGCAGCGCGGCCACTCCGTTTATGGAGTGGCTGCCGGCCATGGCCAGGTTTCCCATCCGTACATTGCGCCGGTCGCTGTCGTCGATGAGCGAGACCCTCTTCTGCATGGCCGCGTCGCCTGGAAAGCGCCGTTCGACCTCGGCGACCAGCCGCCGGTTGATCTCCTGCATGATCTGCAGGTGGCGCGGCAGCAGCCGCCCGAGCAAATCGAACGGCCATTTCTCGAGCGCCTCCGGCAGCAGCGTGTGGTTGGTATAGCCGCACGTGGCTACCGTGAGGGCCCAGGCCTGCTCCCACGGAAGGCCGTAGTCGTCGATGAACATCCGCATCAGCTCCACCACGGTGAGCGCAGGGTGCGTGTCGTTCAGTTGGATGGCGACCTTCGACGGGAACTCATCGAACGAGTCATGCGTCTCGCGATAACGCTTCATGATGTCGCGCACCGAACACGCCACCAGGAAGTACTCCTGCAACAGACGCAGCTCCCGCCCCCGGTCGACCAGGTCGGAGGGATAGAGGATCTTCGAGATGGCCTCGGTGTTGATCTTGTGCTGCACGGCGGCGATGTAGTCGCCCGAGTTGAAGATGCCGATGTCGAACTCGTCGGACGAGCGCGCGGTGTAGAGCCGCAGCACATTCACAGTCTGCCCGCCGTAGCCGACGATCGGCATGTCATGCGGCACGCCGACGATGATCTTGTAGTCGACCCACGACGGCTTGTAGACGCCGTCGACGGTGGTGTGGGCGATGGCGCCGTAGACCGGGACGGAGATGGCGTCGTCGGCACGGTCGACGAGCCAGGGAGATCCCTCCTCGTCGAGCCAGTGATCGGGCTTTTCATGCTGGTAGCCGTTGACGAAGGTCTGGCGAAAGAGGCCGAACTCATAGTTGATGCCGTAACCGAAGCCGGGGAGGTTCTGCGATGCCAGGGAGTCGAGGAAGCAGGCCGCCAGGCGGCCGAGGCCGCCGTTGCCGAGGGCGGCATCGTGCTCGAGAGAGCGAAGCTCCTCCAGATCGGCGCCGAGCTCGGCGATGATCGACTTGGCCTCGTCGTACAGCTCGAGGTTGGTCAGATTGTTCCCGAGGGCCCGGCCCATGAGGAACTCCATCGAAAGGTAATAGAGCCGCTTGGAGTCCTGATCGCGATACCGCCGCTCCGTCTCCCGCATGGCATCGAGCATCGGCCGGCGGACGGCGATCGAGAGCGCGTGCAGCCGCTCCCGCATCGACGCCTCCTGCCAGACCTTCCCCCGCGCAAAGCGGAGAAAGGCCTCGATGCCTTCACGAAGGTGCACGAAACCGCGGGAGATGCTGCTTTCGGATGGGGAAGCTACCGGGCGCATGGGTCATTATGGCGCTTCGCGCGTTGTCTGCGCTGGTCTGCGCTTCGCGCGTTGTCTGCGGCTTCACCGCGTTGTCAGTTGTCTGCGCTGCGGCGCGTGGTCTTCTTGACCTCCTGTCCGGATTCAACCAACCACTTGAACCGATTAGCCAGCATTTCTCACAGTATTGCTTCGCTTCTCGCCACGCCCTTTCGTCGAGAGTCCTTCTCCCCGCGCGGTTTTTTTGCGGGGGGAGAAGGTGCCGACAGGCGGATGAGGGGGGCGTATACGCTATATGCACGATGTACCGACGCTGGTACGAAAGCGATTGAAGCGTCGCGTTACGTCCACGTGAAACGCCCCCTCATCCGCCTTCGGCACCTTCTCCCCCGCAAGAAACCGCGGGGGAGAAGGGCTCTCGACGGGGTACAGGGTGCCGACGATTCCAGTGAGAGTCTGAGAAATGCCGGGGGTTAGCCGCCAAAGACTGGCAAACTTGAATAATGACCACGCGCGCCGCAGCGCAGACAACCAACAACGCGGCGGAGCCGCAGACAACGCGCTTCGCGCAGTTACAACCCCTCAAACAACTTCAGAATCCTCTTGTACTCATCCGCCCAGCTCGTCGGTTGGACGAAGCCGTGGTTCTCGACCGGGTACGGCGCCAGCTCC
Organism: Thermoanaerobaculia bacterium; assembly: GCA_017883235.1. Classification (GTDB taxonomy): domain Bacteria; phylum Acidobacteriota; class Thermoanaerobaculia; order Gp7-AA8; family Gp7-AA8; genus JADGNZ01. Next base: position 7,364 of record JADGNY010000035.1, read on the forward strand.
CAGTTCGTCTTGCGCAGCTCGATCAGGCGCTGGGCCACGCGGACGCTGTCCTGGAAATGCACGTTCGTATCGACCATGCCGTGGCAGATCAGCAGGCGTCCTTTCAATCCCTGCGCGAAGTAGATCGGCGACGACTTCCGGTAGGCCTCGGCGTCGTTCTGCGGGAGGTTGAGGATGTTCGATGTGTACCCGTTGTTGTAGGCCGCCCAATCGGTCACGGGACGCAACGCGGCTCCGGCCGCGAAGACGTCGGGCGTGGTGAACATCGCCATCAGCGTGATGAAGCCGCCATAGCTGCCGCCGTAGATGCCGATCCTTTTCGGATCGACGCCGTGTTGCTTCACCAGCCAGTGCGCGGCATCGACGTGATCGTCGAGGTCCTTCCCGCCCATGTGCCGGTAGATGGCCGTGCGCCAATCGCGTCCGTAGCCGCGGGAGCCGCGGTAGTCGATGTCGAGCACGAGGTAGCCCTTCGACATCAGCAGGTGATGAAACATGTACTCGCGCGCGTAACTCGACCAGAAGCGGTTGACGTTCTGGAGATAACCGGCGCCGTGGACGAAGATGACGGCCCGCCCGCCGTGCTTCCAGTTGGCGGGTTTGTAGATGCGCGCCGGCACCTCGACGCCGTCGCGTGCGGGAACGTTCACGATCGGGACGTCGAGCCAGGCGTAGTGCGCGAAATCGGGAGCGGGCGACGTCGTGACGCGAGTGCCGCTGACGTAAAGCTCCGGCGGCTTGTTCGTGTACGAGTAGACGTTTGCGATGGCATTGCCGTCCGGCGAGACCACCGCCGCGTTTTCGCCCGGCATCGATGTCAGTTTCGTCGATGCACCGCCGGCGACCGGGATTCGGTAGAGGTGGCGAACGAACGGGCTCTCTTCGCTGGTGGTGAGGTAGAACGATTTCCTGTCGTCTGACAGCGTCACGGCGTCGACTTCCCACTTGCCGCTGGTGAGTTGCTTCGGCGCGCCGCCGGCGTGACCGACCGTGTAGAGATGCATCCAACCCGTCGCTTCCGAGAGGTAGTAGATCGTCTCGTTGTTTGCCCACCCGAACGACTGCGCATCGGCGAAACGGAGCCAGTCGTCGTCGTGCATCGTGACGATCGTTCGCCCCTTCGCCGTGGCCGGATCGAAGTCCATGATCCAGGCGTCTTTGTTATCCGAGGAGCGGACCACGACGAAGGCGTGCTTGCCGTCCTCCGACCAGATCGGCGCGCGCAGGCTGACCTCGCGCTCCTTCGGCTCGCTCTTCTCGGTTTTCTGCTCGGTTCCTTTCCCCTGCTCCTCGGGCGGCGCGCCGGTCACGCTCTTCTGCGCCTCCGCGGGCGGCGCGATCGGTTTGAGGCCGTGGTCGAACCACTTGACCTCGCCATTCATGGCGTTGACGACCGCGATGCGCGACGGCGGCTGGGCATCGCCCACTTTCTCCCGGCCGGGAATCGTGTCGGTGTAGACCGCCTCGGTGATGTAGTTCGGAACGATGGTCTTCTTGGCCTTGTCCGATTCGTTGTTGATGACCAGGACCAGGTACTTGCCGTCAGGCGTCAGCCGGGCGTTCACGACGGTCTGCTTCTTGTCGAGTTTGAACGGTTTGATGGGATGCTCGCGTTTCCGTTTCGCTTCGTCTTCTTCGCGCTTCTTCGCGCGGCGGTCGACGATGTCGAGCAGCTTCCGCTCTTCGCCCTTGATGTACTCCTGGCTGGGCGTCCCTTTCTTCGCGGCGTCATCCCAGAGGGTGACGTTCGGGCCTTTGTCGTCGGGCGCGACGATGTTCGTGAGCTGCGTCAGCGAACCGCTGACGGTGTCGATGGCGAAGACGTTGTTGGCGCGGACGAAGGTCACCCGCGTCTCGTCGAAGGTGAACTGCGGCGCCGACTCGATGTCGGTGGTCTGCGTCAGCGCGCGACGCTTGCCGGTAGCGGAGTCCCACAGGAAGACGTCGCCCTCATCGAGATAGACAGCGCGATGCTTGTCGCGCGTCCACTGCGCGTTCGCCGGGGGCGCGTCCTTCTTCTCCTCGTCGCTGAGCTTGCGAAGGCCGCTGCCGTCGCGATTGACGACGTACGTGTCGCGATCGTGTTCCAGCGTGTCGCTGTACAGCTTCCACGAGAAGTAAACGTGCTGCCCATCCGGCGCCCACCGCACCTCCTCGGGCGTCCACCCGAAGAGCCCCGGTCCGCGCATGATGTTGTCGATGGAGAGGTCGAACTGCTGTGCCGCGGCGGCAAGCGCGACCGCGATGAAGAGAAGAGCGACGGCGATACGTTTCATGGCCGCGTATCGTAATCGCTGGGACCGCGCAGATTAGCGGGGCTTTTCGGAATGACCCTGTTTGTTTAGGGCATCGATAGCCTCATCGATCGTCAGATCAGCGAAGAGATCCCTGCGCTCTTCCGTGTAATCGCCATAGCCGGTGTCGTACTGCATCATGAATCGCATCGCTCCCGCCGGTCCAAGGCGCTCGGTCAGAGCCTGCCAACCTTCCCTGCGAATCTGATACAGCGACATAGAGGTACTCATGAGGTGTCCTTCCTTCTATTTCTCGTCGAATGCGATCGGGCTGACCACTTCGACAGCCAGGTGTTCGCGATGCCGCAAGCCTAACTTTACGAGCCGGTCATCTGTGGTTACAAACCACCGTGCTGCAGCAGCTTCAGCGAACGCCAGATGCAGCCCGTCAAGAGTACGGAACCCTAGAGCGCAAAGCGCACTTCCCCGAGCAGTGATCGCCGGACTTGTCTCGACAGAAATCGCGGCGGCCTGAAGCCATGACCGAACTGTAAGTCGCCGTTCTTCGCGCCGATTCCGGTCGTTTTCCAAATCGTGGACGGACGAATGCACGAGATCGACTTCCCCTTTTTCTGCCATAGCAAAAATTGCGGCGACGGCCTCGGTCTCTCTGCGGATCCTCTCCACCGTCCCGTCGTCGAAAGAACGTTTTAGACAGCAGAGATCGAGATAGACGATGTTGCTCACGAGACGATCGTACTCCCGCCGATATCGCTACAGCATCTCCGAATCGCCCGCAGCCTCTCCACCGCATGCTCCATATCCGCATGAACGCAGATGGTGTCGAAGGGAACGCTGATCTGCGTCCCATCGCGGGCGATGACGGCCCCCTCGTTCGCCAGCAGCGCCGCCTGCGCGGCGGCTTCGGCGATGGTGAGGAGCGAGCCGGGCTCGCCGCGGGAGACGAGAGAGCCGTCGGGGTTGTAGCGGCGGTCGGCGAAGGCTTCCCGGATGACGGGTGTACCGGCGGCGCGGGCGGCGGCGGCCATCTGGGATGAATCGCTGCAGACGATCGGCAGCTTCGGGTCGACGTCGCGGATCGCCGCGATCAGGTTCTCCGCCAGGGCCCGGTCTTTGTGCGCATCGTTGTAGAGCGCGCCGTGCGGTTTGACGTGATGCAAGGGTCCGGCGATGTCCTGCAGCGCGGTGATCTGTTCGATGAGCGTGGCGCGCAATGCATCCGGCGGCATCGACATCGACTTGCGGCCGAAGTTTGCGCGGTCGGGGTACGACGGGTGAGCGCCGATGTGGGTGCCGAGCTCGCGGGCGCGGCTGGCCGCGTGCGTCATTGAATCGGCGTCGCCGTAGTGACCGCCGCAGGCAACGTTCGCCGACGTGATCAGCGGCCAGATCTCCGGTTCGTCCGGAGCGCCTTCGCCGAGGTCGGCACTGAGATCGATCACAATTCGGCTCCTTTCGTTTCGGGCAGCAGCCACACCAGGATTCCTCCGAGCGCGAAGAAGAGCGCCGCGCAGGTGATCACGAGAGCGAAGCTGTACGTCTGCGAGGCCATGCCGATGAGCAGCGGCGCCGCGGCTGAGGCCAGACGGCCGCCGTTGTAACAGAAACCCTGCGCGCCGGCGCGGATGCGGGTCGGGAAAAGCTCCGCGAGCATGGCTCCGAAGAGCGAGAAATAGCCGTGCACGAAGAAGCCGAGCAGCGGCCCGAGGGTCAGCAGCAACATCGGCGTCCGCGCGTAGAAGGCGAATAGGGGGACCAGAAGCGTCGCCGCGATCATGAAGAACGTGAAGGCGGGGCGGCGTCCGATCCGGTCGGCGATCCAGCCGAAGCTGATGTAGCCGAAGAACGCCCCCACCTGCAGCGCGATCAGCCATTTAGCGGATGTCGTCACGGTCAGTCCCGCGCCGCCCTTGGCGATCGGTGTGGCCAGGAACGCGGGGAGCCACGACGTCACGCCCCAGTAGGCGACGAGCACGCTGCTGGAGAGCAGTGTTGCGATGACGGTCCGGCGCAGGAACGGCGGCGCGAACATCTCACTCCAGCGCGACGCCTCGCGCGGCCGGTCGCGCCAGACGGTTGGCTCCTCCACGCCGCGCCGGATGAAAAACGCCGCGATGGCCGGAAGCGCGCCGATGAGAAAGAGCATGCGCCAACTGTGGTGAGCGAGAATCAGCGCCGAGGCCCCTGCGGCGATGAGCGCTCCGATCGCCCATCCGGCCTGCATCAAACCCATGGCCTTGCCGCGATGCTCGGCTGGCCACGTTTCCGCCACCAGCACCGAGCCGCACGACCATTCGCCCCCCATCCCCAGTCCGACGGCGATGCGCCAAGCCACGAGCTGCCAGAGCGTTACGCTGGTGGCCAGGCCCGCGGTCGCGGCGGAGTAGAGAAGGATCGAGAACGTCAGGGCTCGCACGCGTCCGAGGCGGTCGGCGAGACGCCCGAAAACCATGCCGCCAATGGCGCCGGCGATGAGCGCCACCGAGGTGAGCGCCCCCATCGTCCCGTTGGAGAGACGGAACTCCTCCCGGATCGGAATGACCGCGAAGCTGAAGAGGAGAAAGTCCATCGCGTCGAGCATCCACCCGGCTTGGGCGGCGAAGAGCGCACGCCAGGCGCGGCGGTCGACATCGAAAATGGACATCCAGTGAGTTTATCCCGAGCGTATCCCAAGCCGCAGAATCGAAGGGATGAGAACCGGCGGCCGAAGCGCGGGGCGCAGGCTCCGGGCCAACTGTCCAGTCCTCGGAGAGGATCTGGATTTGGAAGGAAAAGCTCCGATTTGACGAAAAAAACTCGGATTTCAAACAACAGATGCCGATTCCGGACAAAAGTTCAGGAATCCGGACAAAGTTCAGTTGGACCAAGCCGCCTGTCGGCGGCGGCTGCGCGGAGTAACAGTCTCCCGGAGGTCGCTAACAGCCTACCGGAGGTCGTTAACAGCCTACCGCACCGTCGGTCCCACGTTCCTCCGCCTGTGTGTCGTGTTCCTCCGCCCTGGTGTCGCGTTCCTCCGCCCGCGTGTCGCGTTCCTCCGCCTGTGTGTCGTGTTCCTCCGCCCTGGTGTCGCGTTCCTCCGCCCTGGTGTCGCGTTCCTCCGCCCTGGTGTCGCGTTCCTCCGCCCTGGTGTCGCGTTCCTCCGCCCGCGTGTCGTGTTACTCCGCCTGTGTGTCGTGTTCCTCCGCCGGTGGTGCGGCGAACGCCGCCGGTGTACCTATGACATCCTGAAACGGGATGGCTAAACTTCCTGATAGGCCAACTGACGAGCCGGAGCGCTGGATAGTGCCGGGTGCTCGTCAATGCGGGAGTCGAGTTGTACTCCTCCTGCCGTGGGCTCCCGGAGTGCGCACTCTGGGAATCATCAACCGGAAGGTCTCGGCGTGAAGAACCGCGCTGTGGGCTACGTAGATTTCGCCGCTCCGCGGCTTGGCGCGACCGGCCCCTCTCGCGCCGGTTTGCATGATTCTCGCGAATCCGTATAAAAGATCAGGATTCGAATAAAAGATTCCGTTTTCGAATGGTTCCATTCCGCGGGCGGGCCTTCGAAGCAGCCGGGATGTTCCCCTTGACGACGAGCTGGTCCCCCGCGCGGGCTCTCATCCCCGGAGCCGCTGCAACAGGAACGTCTCGATCCCGAGGTCGGCCGGAATCCCGCCCGACTTCCTTTTGATCTCCAGATCGGCCAGCGCGGCAAGCGCCCGGAAGAGACTCGCTTCGCTCTGGTTCCGCGCCGCCTCCCACTTCTTGTGCAGCGGGAAGGGATGCGGTTTCTGGCGCACGAGGCCGTTGGCCTTGAGCGACTCGCCGAGGCGGTCGGCCAGCGTGTCCTTGAAACGGTTGTAGTTCATCGGCGCCTTGAGGTCGATGCGCTGCGTCCTGGCGAACGAGACGATGCCGATCATCTGGCGCACTTCGTCAGCCAGCGGAAAGAGGAACTTGCCGTACTGGATGTCCAGCGGCGCTTTCGGATCTTCGCGGCGGGCCTGGGCGACGAGGTCGCGCAGCTTGGCGATCGCTTCGATGATCTTCCCCTCGGTGAAGAGCGAGCCGAATTCGTAGCGGGCACCGCCTTCGACCGTAGCCACCTCGTGCTCGACCATCTCGGCGGTGACGCGTCCCCCCGCGCCGGCGAGCGTCGCCAACCGCTCGGCCTCGGAGACGGCGATGCGGAGGTCCGGGACCTCTTTCGAGAACTTGTCCGCGAGCAGACGCTCGATGCCCAGGCGTTGACGCAGCACCATCAGCGCCTTTCCGTCGAAACGGACCCGCGCTTCTTCGGCGACGTCCGCAATGGCACGCTCGAGGGCGCCGGCGTAGGTCTCGCGCGTCAGGTCCATCACCACGACCGCTCCGTTGCGGTCGATGAGATCGACGGTGGCTGACTGGCGCGGCACTTCGCCGCTGCGCATCAGAAGGTACGTGTTCGGAGCACCACCGCGGGTGATGGCCTCGGTGAGTAGGGCAGCATCGTCTTCGCCGCGGGACGCTTTCTTCCCCGTCGTCCGGCAGAAGGCGAGCATGTCGGTGAGCACGGGATCGAGTCCGACGCCGAGTGCCGTGGCGATCTGCTTGTCGGTCATCTCGAAATCGGCGGCGACCAGGCCGAGAACGTGGAGCAGTTTGGCCGCGGATGACGAACGCTTCTTGTCGGTCTTGGCCGACTTCCAATCCGCAACCGCTTTGTCGAACAGCGAGGTCAGCTCTTTCGCCGAGACGAAGGCGTTGACCTCGGAGATGAGGATCAGCCGCCCGGAGCCGAAGAGCGACATCGTCCGGTACGAGTCGAGGATGGCAGCCAGTTCACTGCCGGCCTCGTATCCTTCGACCGCCAGCCCCGGCTTCGCCGCAACGATGGCGTCGCGCAGATCATGAAAGGCATCCTCGGCGAGAAAGTCGCTCGACCCGCCGACGAGGATTACCGGCGGGATCCTGCCCTCGGCGATCTGGGCGAGTATGGCGGTTAGCGGTTTGGGCATTCGAGATAGGCGAATGTTGAATGTTCAATGTTGAATGTTGAGTGTTCAATGTGGCTTCGCATCGCTCGCGTTCGTCCACTCATTCAACATTCAACATTGAACATTCAACATTCAACATTAGAAAAACAAAAGGGGAGCGCACCACGCGCCCCCCTTGAAGTGATCGACAGAACCCAACCCTACGAAAGAAGTCCCTTCTCCTGCAGCTCCTGGCAATCGATGCAGAACGGCGTCCAGGGGACGGCGGAGAGGCGTTTGTCGCCGATCGTGGCGCCGCAGTTCGTGCAGGCGCCGTACGTCTCGTTGTCGAGGCGGCGGAAGGCCTCGTCGATCAGCATGAGGAGGTTGCGCTCGCCGTCGGACAGCGAGAAGTTCAGCTCTTTCGAGTAGGCGCTGGCCGCCTTGTCCGCGAGATCCTGGATGCCGTCGTCGGTGTTCGTGCCGGCTTGTTTGTCTCGCTGAAACGCATCGAGAAGCTCGTTCTGCTTCTTGCGGAGCGAGACGATGTGATCCTGATACGGATTCGCTTTTTCTTTTGTCTTTACCATCGCTTTTGCCGTGTTCGAGCCTGGCTCTCCTTACTTGTGGTACGGAATGTTCCGGATCAACGTGCAGGCGCGGTAGATCTGTTCCAACAGGACCACCCTGGCCAGTTGATGCGGGAGCGTCATGGCCGAGAGGCTGAGGACGTCATCGGCGCGTTGCCGGACGGACTGGTCGAGTCCGACGTCCCCACCCATGACGAATATGACGCCGTGAGGCTGGTCGATCATCAATCGTTCCAGCCACTTGGCAAACTTCAAAGAATCGATCGACCGGCCCCGTTCGTCGAGGGCGACCACATGCCCTTGTTCAGGAATCGCGCGCAACAGCAGCGCCGAATGGGCGCGCATGATAGCCACATCACTCTCGGTCTGTCTACCGCGCCGCGGGGCAACCTCGATGATCTCGATGGGAAAGAAATGCCTGATCCGGCTGAAGTAGCGCTCCGCGACGGCGGCGAGCCCGGCGTCGGCGGTGGAGCGGGGCCAGAGGAGGCTTAGTTTCATGGGTAGTTTTGGGTGTGGGATCGTTGTTGGTTGTCGGTTATCGGTTGTCAGTTGTCAAAATCTGTGCTGCTGACGACCTGACAACCGATAACCGACAACCAACCGCCTACTCAATCCCATACCGCCTCCTCTTCTCCAGCAGCGTCTTACGATTGATGCCGAGGATCTTTGCGGCGCGGCTGTAGTTCGACCTGGTCTGGCGCAGGATCTCGCGGATGTAGCGGGATTCGAGGTCGTCGAGCGTCCATTGGTTTCGGCTGGCCGATGCCACGAAGTCGGCGGTGAAAGGAGGAAGCGCCGCCGGCGTGATCACGTCACTTTCCTCCACGAGTGTGGCTCGTTCGATCACGTTGCGCAGCTCCCGGATGTTTCCCGGCCACTCGTGCTCGACGAGCATCTGCATGGCCTCGGCGTCGATGCCGCGCCTGCGGCGGGCCAGAAAGGACGTGGCGAGCCGCGGGATGTCCTGGCGCCGCTCGCGCAAAGGGGGGATTGTCAGCGTGACGACGTTGATCCGGTAAAGGAGGTCGCGCCGCAGCCCGGCCAGCAATTCGTCGGCCGGGGTACTCGATGACGAGATGACGCGCCCGTCGAGCGAGAGGGTCTGATTGCCGCCGAGGCGTGTGAAACGCTTCTCTTGGATGGCGCGGAGCAGCTTCGCCTGCAGGGCCGGTGTGAGGGAGGCGATGTCATCGAAATAGACCGTTCCCCCCTTCACCGCCTCGAGCTTGCCGAGCTTGCGCGACTGCGCGTCGGTGAACGTCCCCTTTTCAAAGCCGAACAGCTCGGATTCGAACAGTTCGGCCGGAATGCCCGCGCAGTCGATCTTGACGAACGGCTTGCCGCGCCGCTTGCCACAGGCGTGAATGGCTTCGGCCAGGTAGTCCTTGCCGGTGCCCGACTCACCGAGGAGGAGGAGATTGACGTCGTGGTCGAGGACCTTCTCCACCGTCCGCAGGAGCGTTCGCATCGAGGCGCTCCTCGTGCGGACGAAGTCCTTGAGGACGCGGTTACGACGTTTTCTTGCGGCGGACATTCACCGGTGCTGCTTCCTCGCTGAACTCCGCCGTGACGTTCGGTGCATCGCCCCACAGGCGCTCCAGGCCGTAGAAGCGGCGGCAGTCCTCGGTGAATACGTGGAAGATGAAGTCGCCGTAGTCGAGCAGGATCCAGCGGCCGGGCGTGGCCCCTTCGACGAGCAGCGGCTTGACGCGGTCATCCTCGCGGAGCTTGTCGACGACGCTGTCGGCAATGGCCTGCGCCTGCCGCTCCGAGGTGGCCGAGCACAGAAGGAAGTAATCGGCGATCGAGGTGAGCTCCGAAACCGCCAGAACGTCGAGGTCGATTGCTTTCTTGTCGAGTGCCGCGGAGACCGCGGTGCGCACGCGGTGATGAATGGGATCGTTCAAGGTTGGCCCTCTTTGTACAAGCCGTAATGGTGAATGTAACGCGAGACGAGTGGATCGACAAACGCGTCGATCGGCTCACCAGCGCGGACACGGCGGCGGATTTCGGTAGAGGAAATGGGGACGGTGGGGTTGTGGGCGAAGAGAAGGTTGGGCTTCGCGGGTGTCGGGAGTCGGGAGTCGGGAGTCGGAGATGGTGAAGGGCCATCGGTTGCCGCTCCGACGCGCGTTCTCAGGTTGTCGGTTGTCGGTTGTCGGTTGCCGGCAGTTGGAGCGTGCGAGGAGCCGTCGTCTCCGACCCCCGACCCCCGACCCCCGACCCCCGATCGCGAAAGCACCACGAAGCGTGCGAGCTGGAAAAGTCTCTCCGGATCTTTCCAGCGATCGAGATCGGCGACGTTGTCATCCCCGATGATCCAGTCGAACGCCGCGCCCGGGTACTGGCGATGGAGCTCGTCGAGTGTGTCGACGCTGTAGGAGATCCCGCCGCGATCGAGCTCGATCGGGGAGACGTAGAGCATGTCGTAGTCGCGGATCGCCAGCGCGGCCATGGCGAAACGGTGAGCCCCCGACGCCGCATCCAGATGGGTCTTGAATGGCTGTCGCCAGGCAGGGATGTAGAGCACGCGGTCCCATTGCAGTTCCTCGCGGGCGGCGAGGACAGGATCGAGGTGTCCGCGATGGAAGGGATCGAAGGTACCGCCGCAGATGCCGATTCTCATATCGCGGGATGCTGGAGGATCGCTGCCTCCTCGGCATCGTGAAGCTCGGGGATCACACGATTCACTCTCACGAAGCGCGCCAGCATGCGCACGAGATCGCGCACGCCGTCTCCGGCGACGGCCGAGATCTCGTAGTAGTCGTAGCCGTTCTTCGCGGCGTACGCGCGTACTTTCCCGGAGTTCCCCGGCACGGCGGAATCGAGCTTCGAGCCGCAGATGATGCGCGGCTTCCTGGCCAGCAGCTCGGAGTAGCGCTCCAGTTCGTGAGCGACGACTTCGGCATCGGCGTCGGGTGTCTCGTTCGCGGAGAGATCGACGAGATGCACCAGAACCGAGCAGCGTTCGACATGGCGAAGGAAGCGGTCGCCGAGGCCGTGGCCCTCGTGGGCCCCTTCGATGAGGCCGGGGATGTCGGCGACGACGAAGGTCTCGTTGTCGTCGGCGCGTACAACGCCGAGGTTCGGGATGAGCGTGGTGAACGGGTAGTCGGCGATCTTCGGTTTGGCCGCGCTGATGACAGAGATGAGCGTCGACTTGCCGGCGTTCGGGAGTCCGACCAGACCGACGTCGGCGATGAGTTTCAGCTCGATGGAGAGCTCGCGCTCGTCGCCGGCGTTGCCATCCTGCGCGAAGCGGGGCGCCTGGCGGGTGGCGGTGGCGAAGTGCTGATTTCCCCATCCGCCGCGGCCGCCCTTGGCCACGAGGACGCGCTCCCCGCCGTGGGAGAGATCGGCGATCAATTCGCCTGTCGTCGAGTCGCGAACGACGGAGCCGATCGGCAGGGCGATGGTGATGTCGTCGCCGTCATATCCGGAGCAGTTCGATCCCATGCCGTGCTGGCCGCGGCCAGCCTTCCACTCGCGCTGAAACTGCAGGTGGTAGAGGGTGTTGTAGCTGCTGGAGGCGACGATCCAGACAGAGCCGCCCGCACCGCCGTCGCCGCCGGAAGGGCCGCCTTTCGGGACGAACTTCTCGCGTCGAAAGGCGATGCAGCCTTTCCCGCCGTCTCCGGCTTTGACGCGAATCGTTGCCTGATCGATGAACATAGCTTTAGAAGGTGCGAACGGTGCGCCAGATAAAACACAAAACGCCGCTCCGAGGAGCGGCGTCGTCACAACGGCGATGAATGGATTACTCGGCGGGGGTAACGCTGATGAAACGTCCGCGCTGACCCTTGTCGTGGAAATTCACGATGCCGTCGACCTTGGCGAAGAGCGTGTGGTCGCGGCCGATGCCGACGTTCACGCCGGGATAGAAGCGGGTGCCCCGTTGTCTCACCAGAATTGAGCCGCCGGTGACGAACTGTCCGGCGAAGCGCTTCACGCCGAGCATTTTCGGCTGCGAATCGCGGCCGTTGCGCGACGAGCCCTGTCCTTTTTTATGAGCCATGGCTGTCTCCTTAGAGGTTGATGCTGTCGATGCGAAGCTCGACCAGATCCTGACGATGCCCGTGCTTGCGCTTCGTGTGATTCTTGCGGCGTTTCTTCTTGAAGACGATGATCTTGTCGCCACGCATCTCGCGGACGACGGTGGCGGCGACGGATGCACCGCTGACCATCGGGCCACCGACCTTCGGCTGATCGCCGCCGACCATCAGCACTTCGTTGAACGTGACTTTTTCCTGGTCAGCGTTGCTGAGCACATCGCGCTCGACGAAGAGAGTCTCGCCTTGCGCAACCCGATACTGCTTTCCACCGGAACGGATGATGGCGTACACGAATGACCTCCAGGAAAAAGAGACGCTTTCTAACACACGACGAGAAGACGGTCAATCGGCGTGGACTGGAGCAAACCACGGAGGAGAGAGCGCATATTCCTTGCCAGCGAGGCTCAGAACCTCACGACCTGCGTTGCCATTCCGATGGCCTCGGTGGTGGCGTCGCGAACGGCGACGACGACGCGATCCCGATCGCCTTTGCGGACCTTGATGGCATTGCGATAGACGAGGATACCGTTCAGATCGGGAGTTCCCGACTTGAAGCCCGGGGTCAGCGAAAAAGTCGATGCCACCAGATTCTTGCCTGTCTCGCCGAAGACGGAAATGTAGACGACGACCTTCGCACCAACACCAATCCTGCCGGGCAAAAACTGAAGGTTTCGGAATGGCACCTTCACTTCGATCGGCAGCGTGATGACGTCACGGTTGGTCTGCGGTGTCCCAAACGCCAGTGTCACCGGCAGATCGTTGGGCTGCATCGCCGCTGCGGTTGGCGAGGTCATCGCCCGGGCGAGCTGAGTTGAGGTCGGACTGCTGCTGTAGCCGTTCCGGTATTCGAGCGAGAAATCGCCCTTCTGCTTCAGGCGCACGCTGATCGCGTGGTATTTGCCGTCATCCCGATGTGCCGGCGAGTATCCGAGCGAGTAGAAGGTCGATGACGCCGTATCGAACTCCTGCACGGAACGAGCGGGGTCATTGCTCCCCACGAAACGTCCGCCGGTCTCTTTGGCGAGCCAGAACACCGCCGAGTTGTTGGTCGACGGGGCGACGTCGCCCGATACGTCACCCGGAGCATCGAGTCCCTGAACGTTCCAGATGTAGAAGCTTACGCCGGAGGAGTTCGCCTCCTGCACGATCGATTGACGAAGAGTCTGGACGTACTTCCGGGTCTCCCACATGCTGCCGGCGCCCGGCCCAAAGCCACGGGTTGCAACCCCGACGCCTCCTGGTGATTCATCGACCAACAGCGGATCCGTAAATCCGGGATCGCCCGTCAGAAGAAGGATGATCTTGCGTCCCGAGGTGCTGGCGAAGCCACGGACGGCATCGAGATAGGCCGGCACGATGAACTTCACAGCGATGGACTGTTCGGCATCCGACGACGACGCCGCGTGCTCCAGCCGTTGTGCGTAGTCGCCATCGAAGGCTGACCAGCCCGCTTTCTGGACGTCGGGAGACGACGACAGTCCAGCCTCCCGCGTGGCCTCGAAGGTTGTTGCCCCCTCCCGCCTCGTTCCAATCTTGCGGATGATCTCCAGCGCTTCGTGAATGGCGTTCTTGTCCGAAGTCAGCGGCAACACGAGCGTGATGCCTCGTCCGATGACGCCGATCGACCATTCGTAGTCGCCGTGAAAGCGATCGGTGATCATGGCCTCGAGGTTCTTCAGAGCGAGATCGCGTTGGTGACGGGTCGTATGGCCGTTGTCGACGAGGACGAGAACCTTGCGCCGGAAGCGAGGATCGGGCGGTTCGACCGGCACAGAGGGAGTAGCCGCCGTCGTCGCCACCGGCACGCTCGTCCGCGTCTCCTCGGAAGCATAGAAATTCGTGATGGTCTGACGCCGGCCGTCTTCGAAGATCTCAAAGTCGTCTCGCGTCAGGTTGGGCACCGGTTTGCCTTTCGACGTGACCGTGACGTCGACATTGACGATGCGGACGTCGATCGTTTCCGAGACCTGCGCGGCCAGCGTGGTCGCACAGAGTAATGATGTCGCTGCGATGAGACCTTTCATGAGGAGACCTTTCATTGGCCGATTTTAATCCGCTGCTTGACGACGCCGACGGCGTCGGTCAGTTGATCGTGGATGGCCACGACGATGGTGTGTGCGGTGCCGGGGGTTAATCGAACGAGAGCCGTATGCGTCAGCTCTCCGTGGTTGGTCGGTTCGTCGCGAGGAGCATGAGCCCTGGTGGCGAAAGACTGCACACCAAGCGTCTTTCCATCTCCGTCGAAGACCGAGATGAACAGGGTGACACGGGCCTCATTGCCTGAGCGGGTGGGCACGAACTGCAGGAACCTCAGCGGGACCGTGATCGCGACCGGCAGGAGCAGAACGCCATCCTTCTCTTTTTGAGCTTCGCTCGTCCTGACCGTCAGCGGAATCGACGACGCCTGCATCGTCGCCGCATGCGGTGTGGCGAGAGTCCGCGCCAACTGCACTCCGATGGGCAGCGCGCCATAGCCGTCGCGGTACTGCAGATCGTACGAGCCGGGTCCTTTCAGGCGAACCGTGATGCGGTGGTACTTGTTGTCTTCCGGATGACTGGGGTGATAGGCCATCGAATAGAAATTCGAGGTCAGCTCCTCGAACTTGCGAAAAGACAGTTCCGGGGAATTGCCGGCGAGCAAGCCGCCGCCGGTCTCGCGTCCCGTCCAGTAAAGCGCGCTGGCCACGGGGCCTGAGCTCAATCCTTCCGGATCGATGATGTAGAAGCTCACGTGGTCCTCATTGGCTTCGTGGATCAGCTCATCACGGAATGTCATCAGCTTCCGCTTGGGACCGCGGCCCATGATGGCGCCGATATCCGCGTGGTTGATCACCTCGCCGAGACTGCTCGACAGCATGAGGACGATCTTCTTCCCTTCGCTGCCGGCAAATGCGTGCATGGCGTCGAGCAGAGCGCGGAACGAGAGGACGGAATAGGTCGGATCGTTTCCTGCATCGCGGAAATCGGCATACGGCATGCGGATATCGAGACTCACGGGCGGCTCACCGGCGGAGGTCGGCCACCTGCCGTCGTGGCGCAGGGCCTCGAGAGCGGCATGAATCCGCGCTTTGTCCGAGGTGAGCGGCAGGATGACTCTCATCTCCATCGCGGCAATGGCGATCGACCAGTCGTATTCGCCACTCGTGAAGCGGTCGTCGATGAACTGCTCCAGTTTTTCGAGTGTGCGATTGCGGTTGATCTTGGAGGTATGGACGTAGTCGACGACGACCAGCACCTTTCGCCGGAAACGCTCATCGACGACGGGCCGCGCCCCAGGCGTTGGCGTCGTGACGTCACCGGTGTTGGCCGCCACGGCCGGAGTGTTCTCGACCGCATAGAAGTTCGTGATCGTCTGCGGCACACCATCTTCGAGCACCTCGAAGTCGTCGCGTGTCAGACCGCGCACCAGGTGGCTCCGGGAGGTCACGGTCACATCGACATTGACCAGCGTGACGTCGATCTTCTCAGTGAGATCCTGGCTGTACGCGGCGGCAGCGATGAGGATGAAGAGCGAAGCGATGATCGACGCGCGCATCAGGATCGCTGTGCTAGAAACGCACGATCTCCGACTTGATGCCGACGGCGTCTGTGACCTGATCGTGGACGGCCACCACGATGCGATACGGCGTGCCCTTGCGCAACCGAAGGGCATGCTGCTCGACGAAATCGCCTTTGCTCTCCGAGCCGCTCTTTGCGTGTGCTTCGCGCATTGTGCGGAACGTTCAGCAAACATCAGATGACGACGCATCAATCTCCCTAAAAACGAATGTTCTGTGAGGCGATCCCGATGGCATCGGTGACCTGATCATGGACGCCGACGACGACGCGATACGAAGCGCCAGGCTTGACCAGCAACTCGTGACTGTCGACGAAATCGCCGTCGGATTCCGTTCCGGTGGCGGCGCGCGCTTCCCGGGTGTAATGCGTTCCCGTGATTTCATGACCCCGTTCGTCGAAGACGTCAAAGAAGAGATCGACCCGCGCCACGGACACATTGCCGGTCGGGATGAACTGGAGGTTCTTTGCAGCTACCGTCGCGTGCAGGGGAACGACGACACCACCATCACGGGGCGAGCTCGCGCCCGTCACGAGGCTGACCGGGATCGACAACCGTTGCATCGAGGTACCGAGCGGCGATTGCATGGCCCTGATCAACTGCACCGTCACCGGAACGCTCGAATAACCGGTGCGGTACTGCAATTGGTATCCGGAGCGTTTCAGCTCCACTTTGATGGTGTGGTACTTGCCGTCGTCGCCGTGAACCGGCTTGTAGGCAAGCGAGTAGAAACTGGATGAGGCGCGGTCGAACTCCTCGAGTGAGTGCTCGACTGAGTTGCCCGGCATGAGACGGCCGCCGGTCTCACGAGCGACCCAGTACATCGAGGCAAACTCGCTCGATCCGCCCGGCCCGAAGCCCTGGCCGGTATGGGATGACGCGTCGCTGTCCGACGCAAGACCTTCGCTGTTGACGATGTAAAAACTCACATTCGACGCATTCGCCTCGTGGATGAGGAGATTGCGCAACCGCGTCATCCGAGCCATTCCGGAGGCGACTGCAGCGGCGCCGCTGACCGACGAACGCCCGCTGGCGGCAAGGGGGCTGATGCCGCTATCCAGTCCGAGGCTGCCCGTGACGAGAAGGATGATCTTCCGGCCAGGGGCACCTGCGAACGAGCGGATCGCGTCGCGAATGGCCTCAATCGTCGCTGCCGCATCGGCCTCGGTTTGAAAACGCGCACCAAGCTCAGCCATCGTCGACATCGTGTCGTCCGACAAAGTGTCAGACCTTCCGGTCAGACCGGACGGTCCCGGGGCATCGAAAGAGCTCACCGTGGCCAGCCGGGCGACATCCTCTTCGGCTCGCCGCGGGTTGGCGACGATTCTGCGGATCGCGGCAATCGTCTCGTGAAGTTTCTCCTTATCAGAGGTCAGCGGGAGCATCAGCCGCGCTTTGTCGGTGACGAGAGCGACCGACCAGTCGTAGGTTCCACCGGTGAAACGGTCGTCGACGAAGCGCTCCAGCGCAGCGAGGGCGCGGTCGCGGTTGTACATCGTGACGTGCCTGTTGTCGACGATCACGAGCACCTTTCTGCGGAAGCGCTCGTCGGTGGGATCGGCGAGGACGGAATCGGGAGTTGAGGGCGTCGCGGTCGCCGCGGTCACTTTTCGGATTGGACTCGCAGGCGGCTCGACGGCGTAGAAGTTCGAAATCGGCTGAGCAACACCGTCTTCGAAAATCCTGAAATCGTCGCGCGTCAGTCCGCGTGCGGGCGCGCCATGCGAGGTGACGGTTAGGTCCACGTTGACGAGTGATACGTCGATTCTTTCGGTGAGCGATTGTGCGAACAAGGAGCTCGTCGCAACAAGAAGGACCGCAAGAACGAGGGTCTTTGGCATGGGGGCTCTCTCCTCTTCCGTGTTCGTTGCGCTGCCGTACACGTGCCACGGCGGAAAGGATATTCCCGCTTTTGCTTCAACAGGTTACGCAAGAGCCGGGACCGGCGGCGGCCTTCGACACTCCTCCGGCGGGGACAAGCTGTCCCGAAAACACTACGGGGCGCCTCGCGGCGCCCCGTAGTCAACAAACGATGAGTTGCGGATCAGAAGGTGATGCGAACGCCGAGCTGTGCCAGACGCTGCTCGCCTTGTCCCGGATCGCCGGCGAATGTGCCTAGACTGTTGAATGTGGTGATTGTGCACTTTCCGAACGTCGCCGGGACAGCGGGATCGGTACCGACCGCGCAGTTGCCGTTGAAGTTCGCGGGGTTCTTCGAGTTGAGGAGATTGAAGATCTCGCCGATCACTTCCACGCCGTAGTTGTGGAAGAACTTGAACTCCTTCGCCAGCCGGACGTCGAACTGGGAGAAGGAGGGGCCGCGCAGGCTGTTGACGTGCGTCACGCCCGGCGCGAGGTCAAAGTTGTAACCGTCTGCGCACTGCCCCACGGTCCCCGTCGGTCCGCAACTGATGTCGGCACCGGCCCACTCGGTGTACGGCGTGCCGGAGTGATAGCGGAAGATGCCGGAGGCGTTGATGCCGAGCGGCGCGCGGTAGAGGCCACTGAGGGTTACGCGATGCTTTTGATCGGTGTTCAGCGGTCCCACACATGCGCCGCAGAGAGGATCGTAGGGGTCGATGCTCTGATCGCGCACGGTGCGCAGGTCGCCCTGATGGCCGGCGTCGGTGATTCGGAACTCGTCCGCGCCCGCGAGCACGTTACCGGTCGTATGGGACCACGTGTAGAAGCCTTGCAGCTCAAACTGCGTTCCGAGCCGCGCATGGCCGCCGATGTTCACGCCGTTGTACTTCGCGAAGCCCTGGCCATCCCAGATGCGGAAGCTGCCGAAGGCCGGGAAGCGGCGGCATCCGGTGGCTGGGCAGACGCCGATGTTCGCTGTCGTCGGATCGAACGGGTTCCCGCGGAATCGGAACGGAATGTCCTTGTAGTTTATGTGCGATCCGTCGATGTTCAGTCCGAGCCACGGATTGACTTGCCACGAGTACCCGAGCGATACCTGATCGGAGTAGGGCGTGGCCAGAGTCGGTGAGGCGACTTCGGTCGGAGGGTTGACGGAGGTTCCACCGGCCTGCTGGTTCGGCGGCAGGGGCTGGCCGGGCTGGAAGACGCTGCCGTTGGCGTTCTTGATGCCGCTCCCGTCATGGAATGCGTAACTTTGTCCGTACGTCGATTGCACGGCGACGGCGGGGAAGAGGATCGTGGCGTTGGTGTAGGGGAAGTCGAAGTAACGGCCGACACCGCCGCGGACGATATTCTTCGAATCGCCGGTCAGGTCGTAGGTGAAGCCGAGGCGCGGCCCCCAGTTGTTCGTGTCGTTCTTCAGTTTGCCGCCTTGGCCGCCCTGGAACGCTTTCAGATAGGGATCGTTGTATTTCGTCTGCGTCGACAGCGTCTGCCAGATCGGGTTTGAGGTCTGGTTCAGATCGAATCCTTTCCAGAGGTCGTAGCGAAGCCCCACATTGAGCGTCAGCTTCCTATTGAAGGAGATGTCGTCCTGCCCGTAATAGTTGAATTGCTTGATGGGCGTGTTGTACCCGGCGAATCCGCTGAAGATTGCGATATCGACGACAGGCGAGCCCTTCACGTTGTCGCGCAACGTGTACTGGCCCGAGGTTCCCGTGGAGAAGTCGCCGCCGAGAAGAGGCTCGTCGATGTAGTTCGCGCCGACTTTAAAGTCATGGCGCATCTGTCCCAGCGTCGACGACCAGGCAAAGTCGTCTTTGTACTGCCGCTTGATCTGCGTGGTCGTCTGGGGCGTATTGATGCTCTGCCCCACGCTGACACCGCTGGGATAAATGAGGGCGGGGTCATTCGAGGTAGGCAGGATGGCGTTCTTGAAGTGGGTATCCTGGAAGATGAAGTCGTTGACCTTGTTCGAACCGATCTGCCAGGTGTGGCCGAGCAGAATGGAGTGATAGTCGTTCGTCAAGGTTCCGAGGGCGGTCGGAAGAATGATCGGACTGGCGCCGTAGATGTCGGAGTTGCGCTGGTAGCCGTAGCGCACCTGCAGGAACTGCGTGGCGTTCGGGTCGGCGCTCATCTTCGCGGTCACCAGGTTGTCTTTGAATGGTGTGGGAACGGCCTGACCCTGAAACTCCGGATAGATCGGCGGCAGCGGCTTGCCGGTGCTGTCATTGCCGGGAATCGTGTTAATGACGTAATTCGTGCGCCGCTCGAGCCTCTCGGCGGTGGCGAAGAAGTGGATCCTGTCGCGGATGATCGGGCCGCCGACCGAGGCGCCATACTGATCCCGTCGATACGGCGACTTGCCGGCACCGGACAGTTTCTCGGTCTGGGTCTCCTCATTGAGGCTCTTGTCGCGATAAAACTCGTAGGCGCTTCCCTCGAGACTGTTCGTCCCGGACTTTGTCACGACCGTCAGAACGCCCCCGGTGGTGCGGCCGTATTCGGCCTTGTACTGCTGCGTCTGGATGTTGAACTCCTGAACGGCTTCGATGTTGTAGTTCTGCAGCGCGCCGCCGATGGTGTCGTCGGTGTTGTCACCTCCATCGACGAGGAAGTTGACGTTGCGTCCGCTGCCGCCGGCGAGGGCGATGGTGAGCTGGCCGGGCTTGGTCGGATCGCTGTTGACCGAGAGCGTCGTTCCCGGTGCGAGCGAGCCGAGGTTCGCGAACTGGCGGCCGTTCAGCGGAAGGTTTGCAATCTCGCGCTGGCTGATGACGGTGCCGACGGCCGGCGTCGTCTCGATCAGCGGCGACGCCGCGGTGACGGTGATCTGCTCCTTCACGCTGGCCTGCCTGAGCGTGATGTTGAGCGACCGGTCAGACGAGACGTTGACCTCGACGGTTCGCGTCGTGACCGAGCCGAAGCCGGCCAGATCGGCTGTAACGTCGTATGTGCCGGCCGGCAGCGACGCGAAACGGTAGCTGCCGTCCGTCTCCGAGATGACGGTGCGATTGAATCCGGTGGCGTTGTTCGTCGCGGTGATCGTGACGCCCGGAAGTGCGCCACCACTCGCGTCGCTGACATGGCCGGAGAGCGATCCGGCGTTGGTCTGCGCAAAGGTGAGCTGCGGCAGAAGAAGAACGAGGAGACCGACGAGGAGCAGGGAACGAGAACGCACTGTGTACCTCCTGTTAGGACCGTTTGTGATTTCCGTGAATATAACGCAAAGGATTACCGACGTAACTGCGGGGACAATCTTCCGAGGAGCGTCCGCGCCGCCTCACGCTGCGGCGCGTACTCGCGAGATGGAGGAAGGCGAGCCAGAAGGCGATGCAGTTCCGCCGCCGCGGCCCCGGAATCGCCTGCGACCTGCAAGGCGATGGCGCGGTTGAGCTGCGCCTCGTAGTAGTCCGGCCCGATCTGCAGCGCGGCGTCGAAATATGGGATCGCTTCCCGCGCCCGCCCGCCCGCGACGAGGAGTGCTCCCAGTCCGTTCAAGGGATCGGCGTAGCGCGGCGCGAGCTCGATCGCTTTCCGGTATGCCTCCGACGCTTCAGTATCCCGGTTCATGGCGCGGAGGGCGTTGCCGAGGTTGTTGTACGCGCGCGCGTTGCGTGAATCGCCGGCGATGGTGGCCCTGAATTCCCGTTCCGCCGCGGTCATGTCTCCCGCTTCCGCCAGCGCCGCTCCTCGGATGTTGTGGATCTCCGGACGGCCCGGATCCCGTTTCGCCGCCTCGGCGAGTGCGGCCGCACCCTCTTTTCCATTGCCGCTCTCTTCGAGCGCGGCGGCGAGGTTGTACCAGGCGTCGGCGTCGTTCGGTGCCAGCGCGACGGCCTGACGATAGAGAGCGATGGCGCGAGGGACGTCCCCACTCTGACGTAGCGCGCGTGCGAGGGTCTCGCGGAAGACGTGATTCGACGGATCGTCGCGCACGATCTGCTCGAGCGGTGCGACTGCGTCGCGCGGGCGGCCGGCGTTGATCGTGGCCGTCGCTTCTTCAAAGGTCCGAAAGAGAGACGACACTGTTTTGGGATCCCGCTTCGTCCCGCCGGTTGATCCAGCCGGCGCGACGTATCCGAGGCTGGCCAGCTTCGCGCGCGTCTCCGCATCGACCGTCGCTGGTGATGAGACGACCGCCGTGGCGCGAAGCTGATCGAGCCGGCTGCTCAGATCGCGGTATGCGCGCCGCTCGTTCACCAACACGTTTACGGTCTCTCCCGGATCATGTTGCAGGTCGTAGAGCTCAGGGGAAGGCCCGGAGATTACTTTCGTAGCCGACAGCCGCACCGACGCCAATTCGCTCCACCCGAACGTGGCCGGATATTGCGTCTCGGCGTAGACGGGCGCCGCCGTGGGCTCGTGTCCGGCGCGAAGATCAGAAGAGAGGTCGCGCCCGTCCGCCGGCTTCGGGAACGGAACGCCGGCCAGGGCGGCAACCGTCGGCGCGAGATCAACGGTGCTGACAGGTGTACGGATCACGCGAGGATCGAGCGAGGGAACGGACACGATCATGGGAACATGCAGGGTTGGCTCGTACAACAGCAGACCGTGAGTCAGTTCGCCATGCTCGCCGAGCGCTTCACCGTGATCCCCGACGACCACGACGATCGTGTTGCCGCGATCGACCGCGGCAAGGAGTCGCGCAACCTGGGCATCGACGTAGGCAACTTCGCCATCGTACGTTTGCGGGTAGGGCGGCGGCGGCGCGTAGGGCGCGTGAGCGTCGTACAGATGGACCCAGGCGAAGAAGGGCCGGGCGTGGCTCTGGCGCAGCCAGGCCAGGGCGCGGTCGACGACTTCGCCGCCCCGGCGCTCCGCTTCGAATGTACCGCTGCTTTCGCCGGCGTCGCGGACGATCTCGTCGTCATATCGGTCGAATCCGCGGTCGAGGCCGAAACGATGGTCGAGGATGAACGAGCCGACGAAGGCGCCGGTGCGGTAGCCGGCGCGACGGAACGTGGTCGCCAGTGTGTCGCAGTTCGCCGGGAAGGAACCGCTGCCGTTGTTGCGCAGACCGTGATGCAGCGGCAGCAAGCCCGAAAGCAGCGATGCGTGAGCCGGAAGTGTCAGGGGAACAGGAGAGTCTGCCGATTCGAACTGGACTCCCTCCTTCGCAAGGCGGGCCAGTGTCGGAGCACCAGGGCCGATACGATCAGCGCGGAAGGTGTCGATCGAGATGAAGAGGACGCTGAGCGGTGGCGAAGGTGCCTTCGGACAGGCGATGACAAAGAGGGCACAGAGAAGAAGCGCGATGCGGCGACGGAGCACAGGGCCATTCTGCACGATCGATCTGGAGATGGGTGCAGCAGTGATGCGACACGGAAAATCATTATTGAAGGCGCTCTTAGCATCACAAAATGCATTACGATCGTCTAGATGCTTGGAGGTCGCCTGAAGGTCGTTACACTCGTCTTCTTCGTCCTCGCTGTCTCCGCGCACGCTCAGGATCTCGTCGAGAAGATCGACGTCACTCGGGTCAACGTCGACGTCACGGTGACCTCGAGGAGCCACCCGGTCCGCGGACTGAGTCGCGACGACTTCGAAGTTCTCGAAGACGGGAAACTGCAGACGATCACGAACTTCTACGCCGTTGAAAATGCCGCGACGGTAGAGGATAGTGAAGGCGTTGTGACCCCCGCGAGGCCGGTCGCTCCTGTTGTCGACAGCCGTTTCCGCCGGAAAGTGTTCGTCGTCGTCGACTACGTCCACACCACAAAGATCAATCGCAATCGGGCGCTCGAACAACTCGAGCAATTCATCGACGACCATTTCACTGCTGGCGAGTACGACTGGTCGATTGCCACCGCGGGCATGGACCTGCGCATCATTCTCCCGCTCACCTCGGACAAGGCACTCATCCACAGCGCCATCGAGGCCATGCGCCACGACGCGAGGTGGCAGGCCTCCGCCGAGGAGCAACCCGTGAGCCTCAATGTCCGACTCCCCTTCGACGATCCTGCGGTCGCCAAAGGAGATCCCACATACATGATCCTGTCATTTCATGCCGTTCGCGACGCGGTGCGCGCCTTCGCAGGAACCGAAGGAAAGAAGGTCGTGCTTCTGCTGTCAGGCGGCCTCTCAGGCGGCTACAAAGGGTTGATCCATCAGGCTGACGTTGGCGCGATCCTCGGCTCGGACGCGCCACGGAAGTTGATGACGTTCCGGGATGAGCTCATTCATGAAGCCAATGCGTCCAATCTCAACCTGTACGTCATCAACCCGGAAGGTTTGGACACCATCGAGATCAAAGGCGAGCTGTATTGGATGGGACACGAAACCGGAGGTAGTTTCTTCGCCGGTAACAATCCGGCGGTCTCGCTTCGGAGGTTCGATGAGCTCTCTTCCAACTTCTACTCGCTGGCGTATCGACCCAGCCATCCCGAAGACTACAGGTATCACCGACTCACGGTGCGTCTGAAGAACCCGGGATCGTACGAGCTCCAGTACCGCGATGGCTATGGCGCTCTGCCGATCCAGGCGCAACTGGCGCGAACCCTGGCGACGCCGCATGCGGCGACGATGCAGGCCTCGTCGATTCCGCTTACGTTCAAAACGGGAGTGGCGCGAGAGGGGAAGGACGCCGCGATGCTCCTGCCGGTGGCGATTACCGTCCCGCTTCGTTACCTGCAATTCGTGCCCGCGCGCACTGGCAGCGAAGCGCGCGTCTTCCTTTTCATCTCCGTGTTCGACGAGGATGGAAAGACCCTGGGAGTGCAGAGTTTCGCAACCAGAGCGCATGCCCGCCACGATGAACCGACCAACCACGGAGAGCTGACTCATACGGCTCTCATTCGATTGAACCCGGGAACCGTTCACACGATCGTCGTGGCGATTCACGACGAGATCACGGACGCTGTCGGTGTGTTGAAGCAACGCGTCGAGTTCTAGGGCTATCGATCTGGGTTTGAGTGCCAGTCGGCCAGCTATCCGTTCTAGCGTCGGGCGACCGTTCGTCTTGGGCCTGAGGCTCGTGAAGGGGCAGCCGGGCTATCTGGTTCCGTGATTTAGAAATGCGCTTGGGTTGAAATAATTATCAGGACGTCCGCACCGATCGAGCACCGCCCACTTCTGCACGGTCGATATTGGAAATCTGGGAAGTCATCAATGATACGAACGGAAAATCCGAATTATTGAAGGCGCTACCTCCCACCGGACGAGCCCGGCTTGCGCTAACTCTCTAAAAATACTACGCTCGCGGCGCCTCGGGCTTCGGCGAGCTTAGCGGCAGCGTGCATGCACGTTTCCCCAATCGCACCAGTCCGCAAAAGGTAGCGCTCGGTCAGCATTCAAGCAATCACAGGGGGTACGCCACCCCTCGAAGTGAATCAGGGTTCGAACGCAGTCAAACCGCAGTCCAAGAAGGGTTAGGAGAAAGAACGAAATGCATTTACAAAAGTTTCGAGTTGCCACGCTGCTCGCGATGGTGCTCCTCGTCGCCGTCGGCGCGTATGCGCAGACCGGCCAGACGGGCGCCATCGAGGGCACAGTCAAACAGGCAGGGACCGCTCTTCCCGGTGTGACCGTGGAGGTCCGCTCCTCAGCTCTTCAGGGAGTTCGGACCGGAGTGACGGATGGAGGCGGAAACTTCCGCTTCACCCTTCTTCCGACCGGCTACTACACCGTGACGGCTACGTTGTCCGGTTTCAACACGGTCACGCAGAACAGCGTCAAGGTCGAGCTGAACCACACGGTCTCGCTCGACGTTGTCATGAGTCCGTCTGCGTCGGCCACGATCACCGTGACCGGCGCCGCGCCGGTCGTCGACGTCACGTCGAACGTGCAAGGCGCGAACATCACCTCCGAGACGATGCAGTCGCTTCCTCTCGGCCGCAATTTCGTGGCAGCGGCGCAGATCGCTCCGGGGACGAACGCTGACGCGCGAGGAACGACGGTGTACGGTTCCTCAGGCCTCGAGAACTCGTATGTCATCGACGGTCTGAACACGACCGGCATCGGGTTCGGTGCACAGGTCAAGCTCGTGAACACCGACTTCATCAGTGAAGTGGAAGCGCTGACCGGCGGACTACCCGCCGAGTATGGCCGCATGACCGGTGGCGCGATCAACGCCGTCACCAAGAGCGGTTCGAACGAATTTCATGGCGACGTCTTCGGATACGACAGCGGCGGCAGCCTCAATTCTGACAACACCAACGCCAGCAAGCTCCCGACTTCGTCCACCACGGTCGCAAGCATCAATCGCCAGTACGATGCAGGCGTCGATCTCGGTGGCTACATCATGAAGGATCGTCTCTGGTTCTTCGGCGCGTATGACCGCGTCAACGAGACGGACCTGAGCACACGAATCAACAGCCCGCTCCTCGTTTCGGGTTTCCCGACGATCGGGGTCGGAACGGGACTCACGAGCAAACTGGGCCGCGACCTCTACGCCGGCAAACTCAGCCTGGCGCTCACCTCGAGCCACCTCATCAATCTGTCGGTCCTCGGCGATCCCTCATCGAACGCAGGCGCCATCTTCGCGATCGCCGGCGAGCCCAGCACCTACACCGGCGTGAACAAAATCGGCAGCAACGACTTCGTCGGCCGCTACTCCGGCGTCTTCGGAACCAACTGGAACGTCAACGCCACCGCCGGCCGCCATCATGAGCTGAACACGCTCACCGGTCCGGGCTCGACGATTCCTCTGATCATCGACCGCACCCAGGTTCCTTCCGTCCGCTTCGGCGGATTCGGACTCTTTACGAACCAGGACTACAAGCGCGACACCGGCAAGCTCGACGTCAGCGCCTTCTTCGGAAGCCACCAGTTCAAAGTCGGTGGCGACCTCGAAGACCAGACCGCCGTCAATGCCAACACCGAGAGCGGTGGCGCGTCGCTTCAGAAGCGTTGCAGCGTGGCGGTCGTGAACAATGTCTGCCCGGCGAACGGGCTGGTCTATTACACGCACGAAGCTTACCTGGACGACAGGCATGCCGGCTTCAACGCCAACGACCCGACGACGTTCGCGGCCGCCCTCGTCAATCCGCTCGCGTCCGCACCCAAGGACAAGAACAAATCGCTGTACATCCAGGATTCGTGGAAGGTGCTCACCAACCTCACCCTCAATCTCGGCTACCGCTGGGAAGAGCAGCAGGTCGGCAGCCGCGACGGGACGAACGCGATCGATCTGAAGCATGACACCGCACCGCGCATCGGCGCCATCTGGGATCCGATGAACAACGGCCGCAGCAAGGTCTATGCGAACTACGGCCGCTTCTATGAAGCGATCCCGATGGACATCAACCTCCGCGCCTTCGGCGGAGAACTGACGATCGACGTCAACAATCAGGACCCAAAGGCGACGGACTTCACCCCGGATCCGCTCACGCCGGCGTTGAAGGGAACGGCCCGCTACCGCCTCCTCGGCGGCTCCGCTCTTCTCGAGCCGGTCGACCCGAACCTCAAGGGACAGTACATCGACGAGTACCTCCTCGGCGGCGACTATGAAATCGCGTCGAACCTCGCCGTTGGCATCAAGTACACCTACCGGAATCTCGGCAACGTGATCGAGGACTTCCTCATCGGCAGCACCGGTGAGTATCTGATTGCTAATCCAGGAGTCGGTACCGGTGCCACCGGCACCACGTTCCTCGGTGACGTCGTCCAGTACGGCAAGGCGCAACGCAAGTACAAGGGCATCGAGGTTCACGCTGAGAAGCGCTTCAGCAACAACTACCAGTTCTTCACCAGCTACGTCTGGTCGCAGCTTAAGGGCAACTACGACGGTACGTTCCAGGCGTCGACGGGACAGGCTGATCCGAACATCAACTCAGCGTTCGACTACGCCGACTTCCTCGTCAACAACAACGGCTTCCTGAGCAACGACCGCACGCACGTCGTGAAGTTTTATGGCTCCTACACCTTATCGAACGGCTTCGCTAAAGGCCTCGACGTCGGTGTCGGTGCACACTGGGAGTCCGGCGTTCCTCTGACCGCTCAGGGGTATTCCGTTACCTATCGCAACTTCGAGTACTACCTGACCACGCGCGGAGCGCTCGGTCGTGGTCCGTCGGACTATGAAGCCGACATCCATGCCGGCTTCCCGATCCCGGTCGGTGGCTCGCATGTGAGCCTTCTGCTCGACGTGTTCAACATCTTCAACCGGCAGTCCGCCACGAATCTCGATCAGCGTTACAACCAGTCGGGCGATCCAGCGTGCACCGGCATTCCGTACAAGCCGCCAGTAAATAATGTGCCTCAGCCGGCGTCGCCGAGCAACCTCTGCAACACTGACGGTGGTCTTCTGAATATCGCTGGAACGACCAAGGTCTTCCTCCCGCTGACAAACCTAACCCCTTCGAATCCCTCGTTCCTCAAAGCAGGCACGACCTTCACGGGCGTTCGCAGCATTCGGTTCGGAGCTCGCTGGACGTTCTAAGCAATCCGTTTCATCGTTGTATCCTGAGGGCCCCGTTCGCGGGGCCCTCTTTTTTATGCGCTCCCGATCTCTCCTCATCCTCATAGCAGCCGCAGCCGCCGGCGCACTCATCGCCCTCTTCGTCAGGACGCAGCCTTCAGGATGTGCCTCGGTGTTTCGACGCGCCGGCTCGATCGCCGCCCGCCGCCAGCGCCTTTACCTGCGTCCGCTCCCCTCCGGCGAGCGATGTTGCGTCACGCTCGTCGCGGGCCGCCTCGCATTCGACTCTTCCCTGATTGCCACGACCGCCTCTGCTGATGAAGTGCCGCTCCGAATCCATTTCACCTATGACCTGCCGGATACGATTCCGACGGATTGGCCGCAAGGCGACTGGTGCAGTTCGCTCCGAGCTCGTGTTCAGGCAGGCGTCGATCAGGCGTCGCGCCGCGACTCGGCTGATGCCATCATGGCTGACCGGCGCGCCGCTGGAGACCGCATCGCTGCAGCCGTCGAGCGCGAACTGCAACAGGCCGGCGTCCGCGTTGACACGGTCTCGGCACGCCTCGATCTTCCGGCCGGCTTCGAACGGCTGCGCATCGTGCCTGAAGTTGCAAAACTGACGCACAACACACCACCGGTCATCTTCGTCGGCCTCGACGGCGCCGACTGGCAACTCCTCGACGACTACATGGCCAGTGGATCGATGCCGAACCTGAAGCAACTCGTCGCCGGCGGCGCGGGAGGCGTCCTGGAGACCGACTATCCACCACTCTCCCCACTGGTCTGGACGACGATGATGACGGGCGTTGGTCCGCTCGATCATGCCATTCTCGACTTCACCCGCTTCAACCCTTACACGAAGGAGAAGGAGCCGATCACGAGCGACGAGCGCCGCGTGCCCGCCATCTGGAACATGCTGACGTTCGCAGGAAAGCAGACCGCTGTCCTCGGGCTCTGGGCCACGTACGCAGCTGAGCCAGTTCACGGACTGAATGTCTCGGACCGCCTCTTCACCTTCCTCTATTCCGACGTCGACAAACCGGCTGGCATCGTCTGGCCCCCGTCGCGGCAGTCATGGTCCGAACACACTCTGGCCGACGCGGAAGCGACCACCGATGTTCGCCGGATGCGCCAATACCTGCCGGCGCTCACCGACGACGAATTCGCAGCGCTTTCGAAACGACAGAATCCGTACGCCGACCCGCCCGCCGCCCTGCGACGCATCCTCGTCGAGACCGAGGTCTACCGTCGCCTCGGCGAGGCATACCTCGATTCACGAAGCACCTTGCCCGACCTGACAATCGTCTACCTTCAGGGAACGGACACCGTCGGTCACGTTTTTGCTCCCTTCGCGCCGCCCAAGCAGCCTCAGGTCTCACAGCCCGACTATGACCTCTACAGCGGCGTGCCGGCACGCTATTTTCACGAGATCGACGATCTTCTCGGCTTCTATGCGGCGCTGGCGGAACAGAAGGGCGCAACGCTCATGATCGCCTCCGATCACGGCTTCTTCTGGCGTGACGGACGACCGACTCAGATCTCGAGCACCGCAACCGCGACCGCCGCAAAGTGGCATCGTAAAGAAGGGATCTATCTCATCAAAGGTGCCGGCATCGCCGCGGCGCCGGGACACCCACTGCGGGGGAGCGTGCGGCAGGTTTGCGCCACCCTTCTCGCGCTCACGGGAATGCCGGCCGTTGCCGGATCGCAACCGCCACTGCCTGGTGCGCCATCCGGCGCGGCATCATTCGTCTACGGACAGCACTTTGTTCGCGCTGCGTCGCCACCACCCCCAGCCAGCGGCCGCGCCGCCTCCGAGGAGATCGCCAAGCTGCGCGCACTCGGCTACATCGGCTCGAAGGAGTCCGCGCGCTCCGCGGCCGGTTCCAGCAGCGACACGAAGACCGCCGGCGCATTCAACAACGAGGGACTCATTCTCAGGAACGAGCATCGTACCGACGACGCCGTCAAGGCGTTCGATCGCGCGCTGACCATCGATCCACGGTACGCGTCGGCAATGTGGAACGAGAGCGAGACCTTGTTCAACGCCAATCGCGACCTCGATCGCGCCGACAGCCTCCTCGTCGCAGCGCTTCAGAACGGGCTCACCGACGCCATCACCTTCGTCGTCTCACGCTCGATCGCCTACGAGCGACAACACCGAGGGGATCGCAGTCTCAAACTGCTCAACGCTGCCGTCGGCGTCGCACCGAACGAATCCGAGCTGCACATGTTTCGCGGTCGCTACCGGATGGAGGCACACGACTGCAGCGGCGCACTCGAGGACTTTCGTTCAGCAGAGGCTGAGCGCCCGAACGTGGCCCTCGGATACACGTCCGCGGCTCTGGCGCAAATGTGTCTCGGTGACGACGCTGCAGCGCGAAGCAGCATCGAGCAGTCGCTGCAACTCGATCCGAACCAGCCGGTGTTGCGGAAGATGCTGGAACAGCGGTAGGGAACGAAGCGCGATCGAGCCGCCTGGAACGGCGCTCCGTCCTGACGGGCGCGCAGAACTACCACAGGACGTCTCCTGCGCCATCTTGCGCTGGACTGTGTCGACGCCCTACAGACTCACGTCCTTGACTGAGCTGCCCATCTCGTTCGACAGATCATCGCGAAGCGTAATGGCCAGAGTGAACTCTCCCTTCTTCAGGCGTACGTTCAGGCTGTAGCGGAAGGGGTCAGCCGCGGCATCGTGCTGCGCTTTCGAGAGCGAGACCTCCTGCAGCTGGTGGTGAAATCCGACGATCTGTCCGTTGTGATCGAAGATCGAGATGTAGATGTGGACCCGTCCGACGAAGCCGCCGTCCCGCGGGAGCATGGTGACGCGTGCGATCGGCAGTACGGCGGTCAGCGGAACGACGATCCTCTGCTCGGACGTTCTGGGATGCCCGAGGTTCACCTGAACGGGCAGCACTCCGGTCGGCACATCGAAGGTCATGCGTGCGTGAAGCATCTGTTCGAGCCGATCGTCCGAAGTGAGATCGTAGTAACCGGCACGGTTGGCAACGTGAACTCCCGGGCGCTTCACGTGCACTTTGATGTGGTGATAGTGGCGGTCGCCGCTGTGATCGGGTGAATAGCCCAAGGAGTAGAAATTCTCGGTCTGGGCCTCGATGACACCGAATGAATGCCCGACATCAGCGGAGGGCAGATAAACGCCGCCAGTGCTGAGTGCGATCGAGAGCGGCACTGAATCGACGTTAGTGGTATCGATGGGGTCGTTGCCGCCGCCGCGTTGAAAGAAGTTGGGCGATGACATGTCGATCCCGGAGGAAGCGTTTTCGACGTCATGTTGCGGCGCTTGCATACCGCGGGCCCTGGCGTTCACGATGTGAATCGTGAAATTCGCGGCGTTGGCTTCCTGCGAGATGGCGTCGACGATTTTCGCCTTCTCGATCTGCATGGCGCGCATGGCCTGGTCGTTCTCTTTCTGGTACGCCGAGAAGGCCGTGTTGTCCTCCATCCCGCCGGTGAGGAGGATCATGTACTTCTTCCCTTCGTCAGCCGTGTGGGCGCGCGCCACCTCAACCACGGCGCGAGCTGTGTTCTGAAGCGAGGCAATGCTCTGAAACGTCTGCTCGCGCGACTGAAACCGCACCGTCTGCGAGAAATCGTAGGCGTCCGTCTGCATGTCCAGTTGTTTGCGCGTCCGGTCAGAGAGGATCGAGCGATCGATGTCATGCTCGCCCGTGTACGTCGGCATGTGCTCGATCTTGCCGATCGCAGCATCGATCAGCGCCCTCTGGTTCGTAAACGGTTGCACGATCTGAAGCGTGTGCCCGATCGCGGCCACCGCCCAGTCGTAGTCGCCGGCGTAAACGGTGTTGAGCTGCTTCTCGAAAGCCCGCAACGCCGAGTTCCGCTCGAGGTTGCCGATAAAATTGTTGTCGACGAGCAGGATGATCTTCCGCCGCACTCTCTCAGGCGGCGCCACCGGGGTGCCGGTTGCGACGGCCGTCGGCGCCGAATCCCGCATCAGCGCTTTCTCGATCACGGAGAAGTTCGTGACCTTCACCAGCTTGCCGTCTTCGAAGATCTCGAAGTCGTCCCTGCCCAGGTCCATGACAGGCTTGCCATGGCGATCGGTCACCGTCACATCGACGTTGACCACGTTGACGTCAACGTGCGCGGTGAGCGGAGGCAGCGGCCCGAAGTTTTGTCCGAAGATTGACGGGGCGACGATAAAGGCGAACGACACAACCGCGGTCAGCAACCGGCGCATGAAACCCCCTGACGTTCAGTGACGGATTGTACGTCCGCTGGTGACGTATGGGGGTGGTGGCCCGATACGAGCTGTTCCGTATGCGTAACAACAGCCGGCGGACGCTACAGCGGAATGTTGCCGTGCTTTTTGGGCGGGTTCCGGTCGCGCTTGTTCCGCAGCATGGCGAAGGCCGTGATCAGCTTGCGGCGGGTGAAGCGCGGCTCGATGATCTCGTCGACGTAACCGCGCTCCGCGGCGATGTAGGGGTTGGCGAATTTTTCCTTGTACTCGGCGATCTTCTCGTCGCGGTCTTTGGCGCCCTTGTAAAGAATGTTGACCGCTCCTTCGGCTCCCATCACAGCAATCTCCGCGGTCGGGTAGGCGAAGTTCATATCGGCGCGGATGTGCTTCGAGTTCATCACGCAGTACGCGCCGCCGTAAGCCTTTCGCGTGATGACCGTGATCTTCGGGACGGTCGCTTCGGCAAGCGCATAGAGCAGCTTGGCGCCGTGGATGATGATGCCGCCGTACTCCTGATCCGTTCCCGGCAGGAATCCCGGGACGTCTTCGAGCACGAGCAGGGGGACGTTGAAGGCGTCGCAGAAACGGACGAAGCGCGCTCCTTTGCGCGAGGCGTTGATGTCCAGCACACCGGCCAGGAAGGCGGGCTGGTTGGCGACCACGCCCACCGGGTGGCCGTTCAGCCGGATGAAGCCGACCACGAGATTGCGTGCGAAGTGCTGGTGCACCTCCAGGAAGTGGCCCTCGTCCGCGACGGTCCGGATCAGATCGCGGATTTCGTACGGCTGGTTCGGCGAATCAGGGATGAAGTCGTCGAGCTGCGCGTCGACGCGGTTGACGTCATCGGTGGTGGAGGCACGGGGAGGCTCCTCCATGTTGTTCGACGGTACGAACGACAGCAACTCGCGGATCGTAGCCAGGCAGTCTTCGTCCGATTCCGCCGCGAAGTGGGCAACCCCCGAGGTCTGATTGTGCGTGTCGGCGCCGCCGAGCTTCTCCTTGGTCACCTCTTCGTGCGTGACCGTGCGGATTACGTCGGGACCGGTGACGAACATATAGCTCGTCTTTTTCACCATCAGGATGAAGTCGGTGATGGCGGGCGAGTAGACCGCGCCGCCCGCGCACGGCCCCATGATCGCGGAGATCTGGGGCACCACGCCGGAAGCGAGCGTGTTGCGGAGAAAGATGTCGGCATAGCCGCCGAGGGAAACGACGCCTTCCTGGATGCGCGCGCCGCCCGAGTCGTTGAGGCCGACGATGGGCGCGCCGTTCTTCATGGCCAGATCCATGATCTTCACGATCTTCGCGGCGTGCGTTTCGGAGAGCGAGCCGCCGAAGACAGTGAAGTCCTGCGCGTACGCATAGACCAGCCGGCCGCCGATCGTGCCATAGCCGGTGACGACGCCGTCGCCGGGGATGCGCTGCTTTTCCATCCCGAAGTCGGTGGAGCGGTGGACGACGAGCTGGTCGAGCTCCTGGAACGAGCCGGGATCGAAGAGAAGGGCGATCCGTTCGCGGGCGGTCTTCTTACCTTCGGCGTGCTGGCGCTCGATGCGTTTCTCGCCGCCGCCAAGCTCGCTCTGGCGTTTCCGGTTCTCCAGCTCCTGAATGTCCTGTTCGATCACAGTGTGAAGTTCCGTTCCGCGGCCACTCGTCTCATGGCATCCGCGACTTCGCCCCCGGAGGGCTCGCGGGTGCCGATCGATTTCGCCAGCCGGATACGCGCTTCCGATTCGATGGCGTCATAGGCGGCGAAGTTCTCCTCGAGAGTCCTGGTGACGACGTCGATCCCTATCTCGGCGTCACCAAACTCGACGAGGCCGCGGTCTTCCAGCCGGTTGACGATCGACCGCGCCAGAAATTCAATTTGTCGAATGCTCGTGGCCATCAGAGCGGCGATTCTAAAGCATCATCTCGACGCCGAACGAACCAGCTGCATGGGGGTACCACGTTGGCTCGCCGCGGGAGACGGCGCCGATGCGTGTTGCATCGACCGTCGTGGGGTAGACCTCATCACCGTCGACGCAGAGAACCCGAAGGGTCGTCCCGGCAACAGGTGCCAGCAGCGCCACCGCGACCGGTGCGCTCGAATCGATGCTGCCGAACGGGAGCGCGCGGATGTTGAGCCATGCCCTAACGGGCCGCACCGCGTAACCGGGCCGGTACCAGTTCGGCGGCGGATCGGACGTGACGGCGCGTGTCTCGATCGGCTGCCCCTTGCCGTCAAATCCGCCGCCGGTCTGCTCCATCGCCAGCTCGCCGGCAAGAGCCGGCAGTAGAGCGGCGGAGACATTCGGCGCGAGCCGTATGCGCGATGGTGCAGCGCGCTCATCACCGGCGCGGGCCAGGGCGGCGGCGACCGTTTCGATGACCGTTCTGTCGAACGAAGCGAGGTCGATCAGGACGCGCAGCGGCGGGTTGATGAGCGCGACGTGGACCCGTCGCGATTCCTCGGTCCAGATGACTCCATTGGTTTGGTGTTGGGCGATGCCGGCAGAGACGATCAGACGTTCGACATGAGAACGCCGCACAGACAAGAGTATCTGTGCCACAAAGGCCTCCACTGTTGGCCCAGCACCTTCCAGAATCGAAACCTCGGATGTATGTTGCACAGACACTCTTGTCTGTGCCGGTTTGGCCCGAAACACGCCATCGGTCTCGCTGGCCTCCCCCGCCTCTTCGACGTGAATGGTCACGCCGTTCTCGTAGCGGACCACGCGCCCCCATTTGCGATAGACGTCGGTCATGTGAACGCATCCGTGATCATCACCGGCGCGTGGGAGGCCACGTAGAGCTCCTGCCCCTCGCGCGAACAGATTACGCCGGGGTACCGGACCGGTTCGCCCGCGGCGCCGGCGAGCGCGGCGGCAATCTCGGCCCGGGTGCGCCGAATGGTGAACGGGCCGGCTGTGGAGACGGCGACGTCGATCGTGACGATGTCCGAGACCGGATCGTAGGCTCCTCCGGCGATGAGCTGGACTTCGATGTGCTGGCTGGGCGGCGCAAATGGCGCTCCCGTCTGCCGGGCGACGAGATGCTTCATCCTCGGCAGCGGCGCGTCACGGAACGTCTCACGACGCGTTACGAGCGGCGCGTCGACCGAAAGCCAGGACGGCCACGAAACGGGTGCGGAGCCACGTTCGTTCGGGTGACCGATGGCCTCATGAAGCAGCACCGCGGCCGATCCGTTCTGCCAGACGATCGGCAACGAGCGGAACGACATTGCCGGTTTCGCGTCAGCGAGCATGCGCAACAACGCCGAATCGATCGGCGCATCGGCCGGGGTCGTCACAACCGAGACGCCGCCGATCGATATGGTCATGGTCGTCTCGACAGACTCGACGCCGTTCTCGCGAGTGGCGCGCACAACCGTCCGTACGCGCGCGTCGCCGCGCAGCGCGGCGATCGCCGGCGTAACGGCGTCGATGGCATCGTCGCAGGCTCGCACGAGGCGTGGGTCGCGGGCGTCGGTGGCATCGATCACCTGACCGTGCTGCCGCGCCTGGCCGTGCATCAATCGCGACTCCATCAGCGTGCCGCGGAGCCATAACTCGTCGCGCGAGGCAATGGCGAAGGTCGATGTGGCGGTCAATTGAACTGGTAGTCGACCTTTTTCGACTTCGGGTCGAAGGTCACCACGAGCCTGCGGTTCACGCCGGGCTCGAAGTTCTGGGCGGTCAGCTTGCGGTGCTCGTTCACGCTGAGCGACGGGATCACCACCCAGACCTCGAGGTCGGCATTCTTGGCGGGAAACTCTTTGGTCACGTTCACCTGGCGCGGTGAACGTTTGTGGAAGAAACGGCTCTCGGTGTAGAGGTTCTCTCGCGCTACCTCATCGGCGCCTGCTCGAACGACGATGTATCCGTCAGCCACGGTGCTGTTGAACACTGTCGTCAGCGAGGCGGGACCACTCGGAGTCTGTGGCGCCGGCTGAACCGGGTGTGTGGTCGTAACCGGATGTCCCGGGGTCGAAGCAACCGTTTGCGTTGGACGCGGCTGTGTGCTCGTCCGCGCGCCGCGCTCCGCGGCTCTTTCGGACTTCACGCGCTGATCTTCCTGCTGGGCGAGCTTGAGATATTGCGCGGTGGGATCGGAGCTTGGATTCAGATGGAACGATTCCTCGAAGAGCGGGATGGCCTCGGCGAACTTTTTCTGGTTATAGAGCGCCAGCCCTTCATCGAACTTCTGCTGCGCCGTGGTGAGCACCTGCCGGCCCGCTTCATCGTGCTGCCGGATCTGCGACAGTTTCTGCATCAGGCCGAGGATCGCCGGCGAGCGCGGCGCTAGTTTCAGAAGCTGCTCGTACTGCGCGTAGGCATCGTTGACGCGGCCGTCGCGGATCAGCCGATTCCCCTCGTTACGGAGGCTTCGTTCTTTCGCGACCTTGGCCTCGGCGACCTTATCGACGGCCGGAACCGAGACTTTCTTCGCACTCATCACGATCATCAGGACGACCAGTGCGGCCAGAAGCACGCCGGCGATGGCGATGAAGAGGATCGGGTCGATGCGCTGTTTCCAGATCGGCGGCCCGGCCGGCTTCGGTGGTTTGACCGGCTTCACCGCGGAGGAAGGTACGGCAGGTTGCCGGGTTACCGCGGGACTGGAATTCGTGTCGACCGGCTGCGGCGACTCCTGCGTCTTGCCGGGAGCATCGGCCTCCGGGAAAGGGATCTCCATCGTCGGCAGCTTGTCGTGGTCTCCGCGCGTCAGGACGGTGGCGTCGGCAAACATCGGTTCAGACGACCGGACCGGCCGCTCGCCGCGGAGTACCGCGCGCAGGGCATTGGCCATGTCTTTGCCGCGCTGATACCGCTTCGACGGATCTTTCTCCAGACATTGCGTAACGACAACCCCGAAGCCTTCGGGGATCGTCGGATTGATGTCGTGCAGCGGCGGAAACGGCTCGTGGACGATCTTGTACGAGATCGACGTCAGCGAATCGCCGCCGAACGGCTTGCGATGGGTAAGGCATTCGTAGAGGCAGATGCCGAGGGAAAAGATGTCGCTGCGGCCGTCGACCGGGGTTCCCTTGATCTGCTCGGGCGCCATGTAGTTAGGCGTGCCGAGAAACTGGCCGGTCGTCGTCAGATTGGCCACACCGGACGTGATCTTGGCGATGCCGAAGTCGGTGATCTTGGCGCGGTTGCCTTCGAGAAGAATGATGTTGGCCGGCTTTACATCGCGATGAACGATCCCTTTTGCGTGCGCGAAATCGAGGCCCTCGGCTATCTGGGCGATGATGTCGGCGGCCTGCTCGAATGACAGCGGCCGGCCCTGCGCCAGCATCTCTTTGAGGTTCTGCCCCTCGACGTACTCCATGGCGATGAACGACATCCCCGAGGGTTCGTCCTGACCGATGTCGTGAACGGTGACGATCGACGGATGGTTGAGGATGCCGGCCGCCTGCGCTTCGCGGACGAAGCGCGCCTGGAACTCGCGGATGTCCTCATCATCGGCATGCGCCGACGGGCGAATGGTCTTCAGTGCCACGAGCCGGCCGATGAGCGGGTCTTTCGCCAGATAGACGATTCCCATCGCTCCCTTGCCGAGCTCGCGAACGATCTCATACCGGCCGAGCTTCACCTGGTTCCGCTCTCCCCCCGCGTCAGCTCCCGATTCGATGGGAGATGCGTGAGCCGTCAATGATACCTCCCCTACGTCAGCACGCTGACGCGACTCGCTTGTTGGTTCGTGGGATTCCGTTGGGGAGCTTCATTTTAAATTATGATTCACCTCCTTTTTTGTGAAATCCCCATGCGAGGACGGTCAACATGAAGGTCTACTCGGGTTCTGAGATCCGGAATGTGGCGGTAGTGGGCCACAACGACACCGGAAAAACGTCGCTCGTTACGCAACTGCTGTTCAACGCCGGCGCCATCACGCGTCTCGGCAGGATCGACGACGGGACGACCGTCACCGACTTCGATCAGGACGAGATCGACCGCAAACACTCGATCTCCACGGCCGTGGCATTCGCCGAGTGGCAGAACACGAAAATCAATCTGATCGACACACCCGGCTTCGGCATCTTCGTGATGGAGACGCGCACGGCGATGCGCGTCGTCGACGCGGCGGCCATCGTCGTCAGCGGCGTCACCGGCGTCGAAGTCTCGACCGAGCGGGTCTGGAAGTTCGCCGAGGAGTTCGAGCTTCCGAGCATCATCGTCATCAACAAGATGGACCGCGAGCGCGCCTCGTTCACCCGCACGCTCGAGGCGCTGCAGAAGAAGTTCGGCAAGAACGTCGTCCCCATCCAGCTTCCGATCGGCGAGGAGAAAGACTTCACCGGCGTCATCGATCTGGTGTCGATGACGGCCTGGAAGTATGCCGCCGACGGTTCAGGCAAGTATGAGAAGACCGACATCCCAGCCAACCAGAAGAGCGAAGCGGATGACTGGCGGGCGCAACTGATCGAGAAAGTGGCCGAAGGCGATGAGACGCTGATGGAGCGCTTCTTCGATCAGGGCGGCCTCTCCCAGGAGGAGTTGCTCGACGGCCTCAAACGCGAAGTCGGGCATCATCAGATCTTCCCGGTCGTCCTCGATTCGGCCTCCCACAACATCGGCGGGCACGCCATCCTCGATGCGATCGTGGCGCTTCTTCCGCCGGCCGACGAGAGGAAGACGATCGACGGCAAAGACAGGAAAGGGGAGACGATCACCTTCGATCGCCGCGCTGAAGCCTTTCCGTCCGCGCTCGTATTCAAGACCTTCTCCGATCCCTTCTCCGGCCGCGTCTCGCTGTTCCGCGTCTACTCCGGCACGTTCCAGTCGGACCACACGTACTGGAACACCACAAAGGACCACGAAGAGCGCGTCGGCAAACTGCAGCTCATCCAGGGCAAGCAGCAGGTTGCGGTTCCGGAGCTGAAGGCCGGTGACATCGGCGCGGTGGCGAAGCTGAAGGACGTCCACACCGGCGACACGCTGGCCACGAATCAGCATCCCATCGTGCTCGAGCACATCCACTATCCCGAAGCGGCAATCTCGTTCGCGGTCGAGGCGAAAGCCCGCGGCGATGAAGACAAGCTCGGCGTGGCTATCGGCCGCATCATCGAGGAAGACCCCTCGATCAAGTTCGGCCGCGACGAGCAGACCAAAGAGTTCCTCATCTCCGGCCAGGGACAGCTTCACGTCGAGATCGTCGTCTCCAAGCTGAAGAAGAAGTACGGCGTCGACGTGATTCTTCATCCGCCGAAAGTGCCGTACCGCGAGACGATCACCAAGCCGGCCGACGCCCATGGGCGACACAAGAAGCAGTCCGGCGGCCACGGACAGTTTGCCGACTGCAAGATCACGGTCGAGCCGTTGCCGCGCGGTGGCGACTTCGAGTTCGTCGACGAGATCTTTGGCGGCTCGATCCCCCGCCAGTACATCCCGGCCGTCGAGAAGGGGATTCAGGACGCGCGGAAGAAGGGCTTCCTGGCCGGCTTCCCGATGGTCGATTTCCGCGTCCGCCTCAAGGATGGGCAATACCACGACGTCGACTCCTCGGAAATGGCCTTCAAGATCGCCGGATCGCTGGCCTATCAACAGGCCATGGAACAGGCCCGGGCCACGATCCTCGAGCCGATCATGCACGTCGACATCACCGCCCCGGCCGAGTACATCGGCGACATCATGGGCGACCTGAACTCACGCCGCGGGCGCGTCGAAGGGGTCGATGCGGACGGGGACGCGCAGACCGTGAAAGCGCGCGTACCGCTCGCGGAAATGCTCACCTACGGATCGACGCTCCGCTCGATCACCCAGGGCCGCGGAAGCTTCCACATGGAGTCTTCCCACTACGAGGAAGTGCCGCGAAGCCTGCAGGAGAAGGTGATTAGCGAGGCGAAGAGGCTGCAGGCGGAGCATCAGGCGGCGCACTGATTTGCGCTTCGCGCGTTGTCGGTTATCGGTTACCGGTTGTCTGAGGCGCTACGCAGGCAACTTTTACCGATTTTGCGGCGTCTATGATGCTGATCGTGACAAAAATCATCAGTCCGATGACTTCAGCGATGTCATCGATGTCATCCGCGATTGACGATTTGTCATCGCTCGATTCGAAATCGGCATCTTTTAAGACGATTTGTCATCGCTCGATTCGAAATCGGCATCTTTTAAGACGATTTGTCATCGTCCGATTCGAAATCGGCATTCTTTTAAGACGATTTGTCATCGTCCGATTCGAAATCGGCATTCTTCTAAGACGATTTGTCATCGTCCGATTCGAAATCGGCATCTTTTAAGACGATTCGTCATCGTCCGATTCGAAATCGGCATCTTTTGAGACGACGCCGT
The DNA here is from genome assembly GCA_017883235.1 of Thermoanaerobaculia bacterium. Lineage (GTDB taxonomy): Bacteria > Acidobacteriota > Thermoanaerobaculia > Gp7-AA8 > Gp7-AA8 > JADGNZ01. The sequence goes on from JADGNY010000035.1 coordinate 47,487, forward strand.
CATCTCCGATGCGGAATGCTCGACGATGCTAGGACGCCGCACTACCTCGTCCGCACGAGAATCCCCAGCTCGCGGATCTGATACGCCAGCGCCTGGCGGGACATGTTCAGCGAGGCCGCGGCACGGTTCTGGTTGCCGTTGGCCTGCACGAGCGATTTCTCGATCAGCTCGCGGCGGAAGCGCGTCACGGCGTCCTGATACGAGCTGACGCCGGCGCCGGAGCGGACGGCCGCACTGCGCATCCGCTCGGGAAGATGTTCGACATCGATGGCCGCCGCTTCGCCGGCCAACGCATGCGCGGCGCGGATCGTGTTCTGCAGCTCGCGGACGTTGCCGGGCCACCGGTAGGAGAGGAACACTGACTCGGCATCAGCAGTAAGCCTCGATGGTCCGCCGCGGCTCTTCTCCCGCTCCTTTGCCAGGAAGTGCGCGGCCAGCATCGGGACGTCGGTTGGGCGGTCGCGCAGCGGCGGGAGGGCGATCTCGATTCCTCCGATGCGGTAGTAGAGATCCTCGCGGAAGTGCCCGTCTTCGACCGCCGATTCCAGCTTGCGGTTCGTGGCACTGACGATGCGGACGTCCGCGGAGCGGTTGACCGTATCGCCGACGCGGCGGAACTCCCCTTCCTGCAGAAAGCGAAGGAGCTTGGCTTGCGCGGACAGCGGCATCTCTCCGATCTCGTCGAGAAAGAGGGTTCCGCCGTCGCTGGTCTCGATCAGACCTGCGCGATCGCGGTCGGCGCCGGTAAATGCGCCGCGCACGTGTCCGAACAGCTCGCTCTCGATCAGGTTTTCAGGCAGGGCCGCGCAGTTGACCGGGGTGAATGTCTTACCGCGCCGCGGCGAGTGCCGGTGCACGGCGCGTGCGACCAGCTCCTTGCCGGTGCCGGACTCCCCAAGGATGCAGACCGGCACGTCGCGGCGTGCCACGCGCGTGACCAGGGTAAAGATCTCCCGCATGGCTGGCGAGTCTCCGATCATTCCGTCGATCGACTCGCTCTTCGCGGCGGTCACGCTCTCGTTCTGTTCGATGACGCGGCGCATGCGGTGATGCTCGGCCCGCGTGCGGAAGAGCGCCGCCAGCGCATCGCGCGATTCCGGCGCCCAGGAGCTGATCCCATCGACAAAGAGCAGCTCGCGATCGCTGCAGATGATCCAGTCTGTCCCGGCGCCGGCCGCGATGACGTCGAGCTCCGCGGCGGAGAGAGGAGGGAGCGACCCGATCTCCTGCCACTGCCCAAGGCGATTGCGTGTGGCGAAACGCCAGGAGGTGGGGACGAAATCGCGCCCGCTGAATGGAAACTCGCGGATCGCCGCATCGCACAGGAATCGCAGCTCCCCCGCCGATGCACTCGTCTCGCGCCTCGGCAGATCGATCTTCATCTCCGCGGCAAGCGATGCGGCAACGTCGGTGAGGCCGCGGCCGAGCGCATCGCGAAAACGCTTCAGTTTCTGCGAGCCGGTGGTGGCCTCGCCGAGGCCGGCGCTTCCACCATCGCGGCGGATGCGCATGGCGTCGTACCGTTTCCGCAGTTCGATATTGCCCGAGTTGCCATTCGCACGTAGCGGTGTATCGCGCCCTTCGATCCAATCGATCTCGTCGAGGATCAGCGCCGCCGCTTCGCGCATCTGCGGCGCGACGTCCGCGTCCATGATCACCTGCGCGGTACGCACGGCCTCTGCGAAGCGGCCGCGCGAGAAGTCGAGATGCGCGGAGAGAAGGTCGAGCTCACGGAGGCGCCGCTCATCACCGGTGCCTCGGAAGAAATGCCGCAGGCGCTGAAGCTGCTGCGTCGCGTGCGCCCACTGTCCGTCGTCGGCAGCGAGATAGGTGAGGATGAAGAGGATACCTCCGGCCGCACGGTCGCCCTGCGTTTCCTCCACGAGTGTCAGCGTACGCAGCGCCTCATCGCGTGCTTCCGGCCAGGAGCCGGCAGTGAAGAGGATGTAGATCCTGTCGAGCGCCGCATCGATCCGCTCGGCCACGCAACGGGCGCGATCGAGCGATTCAGCCGCGTGACGAGCCGCGGCATCGAGATCGCCGCGCGATAGTGCGAGGTAGGTAGCCAGCCGCGCCGCGAGGTAATGATCGGGCGGCGGGGCGTCGTCACCGGCGACACCGGACTCGTACGCGAGCAACGCGCGTTGATAGGCAAGCCGCGCATGATCCTCATTCGTCGAAGGCGCGCAGGCGTCCAGTGCGGCCCGCATGTCGTCATACCTGGACTCGAGATAGAAGAGATCAGCACGCAGAAGCTCGGCTTCGAACGGACGAACGGCCATCCGATTGAGCCGGGCCAGCGCCGGGCCGTAGTCACCCATGCGCCGCTCGATATGGGCGTCGATCAACGCGCGCGCGTCGCCGGTCAGAATGTGCGCGGCGCCGCGCGCATCGCGGTAGCGCCCGCCCTCGATCAACGCGCGGGCGAGCACCTCGGCCAGCTTTGGAGTCAAGGCGTGACGCGGCAAGTCTCGCAATACCGGCAACGCCTGGGATGGCGAAGTCCGTTCCAGCAAGTCTGCCGCGCCTCGTGGATCGCCGGCATCGATCAACAGCGAAGCGGCCGCGGCGAGGTCTCCCGTCGTCTCCGTCAGCACCTCCGCGGCCACTCTGCAAAGCGTCGGCTGTGAGCTGGCTGGGATCAGACGCCTGGCCGCATCGCGCACGGCTTCCGAGGAGAAGACGAAATGGTCGTCATCGACCGTCGTAACCCCTTCGACGACGAGATCCTCCATTCCTTCCCCGAACATGAGCTTCCGGAAAAACGCCGACGCAACGTCGATGCGAACCCGCGTGCCGAGGAGTGCGATGACCGCGATGTAGGAACGGAGCGGCTCGCGCAACGAAGCGAGTACCGGCACGTGATCGCCGGTGGGAAGTTCTCCGGTATCGAGAAAGCGCGAAAAGGCCTCTGACTCGATGAAGGCCTCGAGCCAGGCCCGGTTCTCGATCCGCGCCTCCACCTCCCGGCGTGCGCTGAGGAAGGGAGCCACGACGAAGTAGCGCGACGGCGGCAGATCGACCTCACCGCGGTCGGCGGCGATCCAGATACCGGCGCCGGCGGCTTCGAGCATCTCGATGACGCGGGACGAGGCCGGGTCGAACCGGTCGCGATTGACTACGGAGAAGATCAGCCGCTGCCGCGATGCCGCCTCGACGACGCGTTCCGCGATCTCGCTCTCGCCGCGTTTGTCGAGCGGCCCGGCGATCGCGGCGAGCGCGCTGATTGCAGAGTAGCGCTGCAGTGGCGAGCCATCCGTCCCCACTTCCAGTACTTGCTCGCCTCCCAGTGAGGCCGCCGCTCGGATGACGTCGTTCGCGCCGCTCCCCCGGAAGCTCCGCGTCTTTCCGCGCAGGACTTCGTTGAGTGCCTCCGGACCGGGTGACGCGATCTCGCCCCATGCGGCGGCGCGCATCCAGCGGAGGTCGGCCGCCGCGTCGCCGCGCAGCCGGGCCTCGATTTCCAGATAGACCGATTCCGCCCGGCCCCACGACTGACGCAGCGACTCGACCGCCGGCGCGCCGACCGACTCGGCGAACTGCTGGATGACGGTCAGCGTCGGCGGCGTCTCGTCCTCCACCGCCCGAGCTCCGACGCGCACGAGGCGGCAGTCGTTCCCCCGCTTCCGGACCACTGCCCATTCGGCCGGATCGTGCCCGGTATCGGAAAAGCCAGCGAAGTGAAGCAACGCCTGATGTGCCGCGAACTGCCCGACCAGCGAGAGTTGGTCCCTCGCCCCGAGCTCTCCCGCGTCGCCAAGCGGCATCGCCTCGAGCGAAAACGATGGCGAACACCCGTCGAACCACGGCAGTGTCGAATGACGTAGCGTGGAGATGATGGCGCGGTCCCACCCGAATGCACCGAGGTCAATCTCGATCGCAGGCCGCGAACGACGGCCGGAGCCGCGCATGGACATGTAATTAGGTGAGGATTGGCGGGGGGATTTCCCTACCCATGAGGATCAGGATTGGGCCTAAACAGGGTTTGGACGTTTTGCCGGCGAAGCCGGCTTGAGATCGTAGCCCCCGGTTTCAACCGGGGGTTCGAGGGCGCCCCCGGATTGCAAGCCCGCTTTAGCGGGCGACAGAATCCGAGGTGCATTCCGCGGGGACGTCCGCACCTGCCTGTTCTGTCGCCCGCTAAAGCGGGCTCGC
>JADGNY010000137.1 GCA_017883235.1 Thermoanaerobaculia bacterium
GTCTTCGCCGGATCCAATGTGGCACAGACACTCTTGTCTGTGCCCGGCGGCGAAGCCGCGCATTCGCCGGCTGAAGAACAGATGCTGTGTTCCCGGAGGCCGCTTCGTTTGGTTGCGGCCACACCGGCCTGTGGACTACGACACATTCGACCGCGTCGCTCATCACAGGAACCGGTTCGGGGCAACTGTAGGATCGCACGCGGTACAGACATGGCTCTGGATTACTTGGAACAGCCGGTGCTCGAGCGCACGGATCGTGACCTCCAGCAAGCCACACGACCGTTCGCGCAGCAGTCGGCGGCGCGGAGCTGGTGGCATGTCGGTTCGACGTTCGGATTGATGGTCAGCGCTCTTGCGGGAGCGGTTATGGCGCCGTGGTGGCCGCTGCGTCTCGCGGGCTCGATCTTCGGCGCGCTGCTGCTCGTACGCATGTTCATCCTCTACCACGACTTCATGCACGGGTCGATCCTGCCCGGCTCACGGGCGGCGCGCGCTCTCTTCTACAGCTACGCGGCGGTGAACCTCACGCCGCCGCGGTCGTGGCGCGACAGCCACAACTTCCACCACGCCAACGTCGGACGCGTCGGCGGCTCGAACGTCGGCGCATTCCCGCTCATGACGACGGAGATGTGGCGGGAGGGCTCGCGCGGCGAGCGGCTGGCCTATCGGGTGATCCGTCATCCGGTTACGATCCTTTGCGCGTACCTGACCGTCTTCTTTTTCAGCGTCACGCTGCTGCCCCTGTTGCGGCGCCCGTCGCGTTACTGGGATTCGGCGCTGTCGATCCTGGCGCACGGCAGCGCGGTAGCGGCGCTCTGGATCTTCATCGGATTCGACGCCGCGTTTTTCGGACTGCTGCTGCCGATGATGATGGCCGCCGCGCTCGGCGGATATCTCTTCTACGCGCAGCACAGCTTTCCTGGAATGCGCATCCTGCCAAGCGCCGAGTGGTCGGCGTACCGCGCGGCGCTGGTGTCGTCGAGCTACCTGCGGCTCGGCCCCATCCTCCGCTGGTTCACCGGGAACATCGGCTTCCACCACGTCCACCATCTCAACTCGCTCATCCCCTTCTACCGCCTGCCGCGCGCCATGGCTGCCATCCCCGAGTTGCAACATCCGGCCGTGACGACGCTGACACCACGCGATGTCGTGGCCTGTTTCCGCGCGAACCTCTGGGACGACGCCAGCCGGCGCATGGTCCGCTACCGCGACGCGTTTCGGTAGCCAATTCGCGTCACTCCAGAGCCGTCACGAGCTGCTCGACATCTCGATCGCTTTGTCGAGCAACGCCTTTGCCTTGAGTCTTCGTCCCGAACGGCATGGCCACGAAACAGAGATCGCGCATCGGCCTGGGGTCAGACATCGGGATAGCGTACTAGCTTTCCGATCCCCTGGGAGCGCGCGCGTCTCACGCGCGTTTGATGCCCGGCATCGTGCCACTTGCAAGCGCGGGCGAGACGCCCGCGCTCCGAGGGTCCCCCTGCAAGAGCGATCGCACTTCCTCCGGAACTTCCAGCGCTGGTGGCGCCCCGGGGATGGCGAGGAGAAATCCCTGGATGAGCGAGATGTTCATCGCGCGCAGCGTGAACAGGTCCTCCATCCGCTCCACCCCCTCGGCGATGACCGCGCAGCCGAGGCTCACCCCGATATGCTGGACCGACTCGATGAGCGCGCGGCGCCGGCGGTCGTCCGCGCAACCGTGGATGAAGTAGCGGTCGAGCTTCAGGTAGTCGGGATGGGCGTCGAGAATGAGCCGGTAGTTTCCGTGGCCGAGGCCGAGGTCGTCGATGCTGATCCGGACGCCGAGGGAACGGAGTTCGTCGAGCGCCCGGATGAGATGCGTCGAGTCGAAATACGTCGATTGCTCGATGATCTCCACGACCAGATCGCGCGTGTCGATCCCGTATTCGGAAGCGGTTCTCTCCACATAGGCCGGGAAGGTGCGGTCGCGCTCGAGCGTCCCGGCATGCACGTTCAACGTCAGGCGCGGAAGGGATTGCGGCAGGAGGCGCCGGCGTACGGCGAAGGCGGCGGCGATGCAGCAGCGGTCCGCGGCCACCTCTTCGTGCTTCAGGCGGACGTAGTCGAAGAGCACGGAGGCGCGCTCGAAATGAGTGCCGGCCGGGCCGCGCGTGAGCGCTTCGAGGCCCCAGACCTCGCAGGCTGGAGAGGAGATGTCGAAGATCGGCTGAAACACCGTCGAAAGCTGCTCTCCGTTGAGGAGAAGATCGAGCTTCACGCCGGTACCACCGCGATCGCAGTGAGCGCCGTGGCCAGAACCGCCAGCGACGTAGGCTTCTGCAGAACGACGGCGGCGCCGAGGCGGAGGGCCTCCGCCTTGAGCTCGGGCGTGCTGTGCGCCGTCATCACCACCAGCCGCACGTTGAGCGCCCGCTCGCGGATGAACGAGAGGACGCGCAACCCGTCCGCCTCCTGAAGCGGAGAGATGTAGATATCGGTGAGGACGACGTCGAATTGGACGTTCGCCAGCAGCGCCTGCGCTTCGGCCACCTCGTGCACGCACTCGCAAATGAAGCCGCGCTGCTCGAGGTAGTCGCGAAGCGCCGTCATCAACGCGAGCTCGTCGTCGATGATGAGAATCCTAGAACACATAGATGACCATGGTGCCGCTCCAGCGCAATGGTGGTGCCATCGGCGGGCGCTCCCGCCGCAGTGAGCAGCAGGCCGTTCCGCGGGGGTCAGGCCGTCCTGATCCCGGAAAATGGTCCGGGATTCAGACTCCCTTGTACGACTTCATTTTCTGATACAGCGTGCTGCGTGGAATGCCGAGGCGCACGGCGGCGCGCTCCACGTTGCCGCGCTCCTCGCCGACCACGCGGAGCACATGCAGGCGCTCGACGTCGGCCAGTTTGTCCGCGGTATTGGAGACTGCCCCCAGACCGCGCCCGTCGAAATCGAAACGGAGGTCGGCCGCGGCGATGGTCTCGCCGTGCGACAGCAGCAAGGCCCGCTCGATGACGTTCCGCAGCTCGCGCACATTGCCCGGCCAGGAGTAGCTCTCGAGCGCGGCGATGGCGTCGCGCTGCAACCGCCGCTCCGGCGCACCGATCTCCGATCCGAGCGACCGGAGGAACGTCTCGGCCAGCATCGGGATGTCCTCCACCCGGCACCGCAACGGCGGTACATTCAACGTGATCGTACTGATGCGGAAGTAGAGATCGCTGCGGAACTTCTCCTCGCGTGCCAGCGCCACCAGATCGCGGTGCGTGGCGGCGATGAGTCGGATGTCGGAGTAGCGGTCGTGCAACTCCCCCACCCGGCGGAATTGCTTATCCTCGACGACCTTCAGCAGCTTGGCCTGCATCGGAAGATCCATGTCGCCGATCTCGTCGAGAAAGACGCTGCCGCCGTCGGCGATCTCGAGCAGTCCGGCCTTTTTCGTCACCGCGCCGGTGAAGGCGCCGCGCTCGTGGCCGAAGAGCTCTGACTCCACGAGATCGCGTGCGAAGCCGGCGCAGTTCAACTCCACGAACGGCTCGTCGCAGCGGGGGCTGGTTCGATGAAGCCAGCGCGCCAGAACGCCCTTTCCCGATCCGGTCTCACCGCAGATGAGCACCGTGCGGTCCGAGCCGGCCACGCTTTCGGCATCGGCGCGCAATCGCTGGAGCGCCTCGCTCGTTCCGACGAATGGATCGACGGCGCGCACCGCGGAGCGCGAGCGGACGGCGGCGTCGCGCTTCAGCACTTTCCGGGAAGCGAGCAGGCGCTGCAGGATGACCAGCAGCGTGGCCAATTCCACCGGCTTGGTGAGGAAGTGATCGGCGCCGAGCTTCACCGCCGTCACGGCCAGATCGACGGAGGCGTGGCCGGTGAGGACCACCACTGGCAGCGTCGGATGAATGGCCTTGATCTCCGAGAGCAGCGTCAGCGTGTCGCCGTCCGGCAGCCGGTAATCGAGGACGATGGCGTCAGGGTGCGCGGTACGCAGTGCCGAGCGCGCCGAGCGGCAGTCCACCGCTTCCTCCACGGCCCATCCCTGCACCTCCAGATAGTCGCGGACGGCGAAGCGGATCGATGCTTCATCGTCGACGAGCAGGACGCTGGGGCGCTTCATCCGGCCGCGGACCTCCCGCAACGCCGGGCAACATCATTCGAATTCTCAGGATCTCCTGTCGCCGCCGCGGTGGTCGCGGCGGGTATGACGATGGTCACCACCGCGCCAGCAGCGTCCTCACGGTTCGTGATCGTGATCTCGCCATTGTGCGCGGCGACGATCTTCCGGGTGATGGAGAGTCCGAGTCCGATGCCTCCCTTGCGCCGGCTGTAGAACGGCGCGAAGACCAGTTCGCTCTCCTCCGGCTGCAGGCCCGGACCTTCGTCGGTGACCGTACAGACGATCTCCTCGCCGCAGCTCACCGCCCCGACGCGAACCTCGGACCCGTCGGCGGAGAGCTGTACGGCATTGGCGATCACGTTCTGGAAGACCTGCTCCATGCGCCCGCTGTCGATCCATGCATCAGGCAAACCGTCGTCGATGGAGATGACGATACGGATCCCCCGCGCCGACGCGGCCACAAAGCACTCGCAGACGGCGGCCGCGATCGGGTTGGCGATCGGCGCCGCTTGCATCGCCAGCGCGGGCGGCTTGCCATACTCGAGAAGGTCGCCCATGAGGCGGTTGAGACGGTCAACCTCCTGGCGCAGCGGAACGATGTACCGGTGCAGGTGCGGCGTTTCGCCGAGGCGTGCCTCCCAGGCGTCGAGCGTGGCGGAGATCGTAAAGAGCGGATTGCGCACCTCGTGCGCCACGCCGCCGACGATCGCGCCGAGCGTGGCCGCGATCTCCGTCTGCCGGAGCGATTCCTCGAGACTCGTGACCAGCGTCAGGTCATACACGACCACCGTGACCAGCCGTTCGGTGCTGTCCAGATCGGTCACGGAGCTCGACACCTGCCACACCGACCCGATCTCAGGATCGGTGGCGCGTGACTCTGCCGAGCGGCCGAAGTCGTTCGCGTAACGCGCCAGCCGGCTCACCGTCTGCCACGGCTCGCCCGGGAGGTCGCCGACGGGGCGGTGCAGAAGTTCCTGGAAGGGGACCTTGGCCAGCCGCTGCGCGGCTCGGTTGAGCCGGCGAATCTCCCCCTTGCCGTCGAGCAGGACGATCGGAACCTGCACCGCGTCGAAGGTCTGCCGCCATTCGGTGGCGACGTTCGACACGGTGTTGAGGATCTCCTGCTGTGTCGACTCGTACCGCTTCAGCTCCGTGACGTCGCGCGTCATCTTGGCGAATCCGCGCAGCGTCCCGTTCTCATCGACGATGCGCGTCACCGTCACCGCGCCGAGGAAGCGGCTGCCGTCTTTGCGGACGCGCCATCCTTCGACCTCGGCACGCCCCTCCCCCGCCGCGACCGACAGCTCGTCCGCGGCCGCCGGCACGTCGTCGGGAAGAAAAAAGATCGAGGTATCGCGGCCGAGGATCTCCGTGGCCGAGTAGCCGGTGATCCGCTGCGCCCCTTCGTTCCAACTCACGATCTTCCCTTCGCCATCCAGCATGAAGATCGCGTAATCGGTCACGCTCTCCAGAAGGAGGCGGAAGCGCTCCTCGCTCTCGCGCATCGACCGCTCGGCGGCGCGCCGCCGGGTGACGTCGCGGTTGATGCTCAGAATGGCCTTCCGGCCGCCGTACCACGCCTCCGCGGCGTTGATCTCGACATCCATGACCGTGCCGTCGCGGCGGTATTGCTGCGATTCCATCGAAGAGTAGCGCCCCGACTCCTCGCGCATCCTCCGCAACATGCGCTTGCCGCGCGTCGGGTCGACCGAGAGGGTTTCCATCGACCGGCCCACCAGTTCCTCCCGCGGGAAGTCGTACATGATGCAGGCTTGGTCATTCGCGTCGAGTACCTCCTCGGTCAGCGGATCGAGGACGAGGATGGGGTCGTAGGCGTGCTCGAAGAGGCCGCGGTATTCGCGCTCCGATTCGCGGAGCGCCCCGAGCATCCGCTTCCGCTCGGTGACGTCCCGCGCCAGTCCCTGGCAGCCGATCAGCTTTCCCTCGGCGTCGAAGCGTCCGGCGGCGGTGATGAGGCAATCGAGAACGCGGCCATCGCACGAGACCAGGCGCAATTCGTGATCGATGACGAAGCCGAGCCGCAGCGCGTGCATGAACGGCGCGATATCGGCCGGATCGGCGACGAGATCCCGCAACGGCATGCCCGTCATCGCCTCGCGCGAGGAGCCGAACAGCGCCAGCCCGGCGGTATTGATGTCGAGCACCATCCCGTTCTCCGTAATCAACGCCGCGTCGCGGATCTGCTCGAACAGTTCTTGATAGCGGGCCGACGTCCGGTCGAGCTCGCGCAGCGCGGCCACGCGGTCGCTGATGTCGCGCCCGGCCACCGTGATCTCGGCGCCGCGCGCGTAAAACGACCAGGCGATCTCGACGGGCGAACCGTCCGTCATGAGCAGCGGAAGATCGCACTCGCTCTCGCCCCGCGCGCGCGCATTCTGCAGGGCGGTTTCGAGCGCAGGCCATTGCTCGGGGGAAAAGAGCTCCGTCAGCGGACGAGGGGCGTTCGTCGACGTGAGCCGCGCCAGGCGCTCGTTCCAGCGCAGCACCATGCCGCGCCGGCTGACCGTGAAGATCACGATCGGCGCGCTCTCCACCAGTGAGCGGAGATCGCGGTCGAAGCGATGGATCAACCGCTCCGATTTCCGGCTGGTCAGCGTGAAAAACAGCAGCAGCACGCATGCGCAGACCAGCAGCAGCGACAGGGTACCCATGAGAATGCCGTGGCTGCGCATGCGGTCGGTGTAGAACTGGCGCGCCATGTCCTCGACTCTGTGCATGCGCACGAAGGCGTCGGTCGGAACGGCGTTCCGGCCCGGCGTGATGGCGTTCCGGCCAGGCGGGTCCAGTGAGGAACTTGACGAGATCGATCTGCGTACCTTGGTCAACTGATCGACGATCTGTGGCTGGATCGTGTCGAAAAGATCGCTCTCCTGGATCAGAGCCCAAAGATCGCTCTCCGCCCGTGAGGCCAGACTGGCCACCTCGTCCCTTTGTCCGGCGCCGCTCACCGAAACCGCATGCAACTCACCGAGCGATCTCTCGGCTGCCGCGACCAGGACGAAGAAGCGCACCTGCTGCTCCATCATCTGATGCTGCCGGACGGCGAGGAAGATCAGCCCTGCCGACAGGACGGAGAGAACCACGACGACGCAGATCGTCACCGAGAGAAAACGCGGACGCCATACCCGGCCGGCGGGTGAGATTGCGGGAAACATCGATTATTGAGGGAGGACTGGACCGGCCACCCCAGTCGGCAATATACCGGACCGGCAGCTCGCCGTCCTATTTATTTTCGCCTGGGGGGTAGGGAAATGTGCCTCTGACGACCCTTACAGGTAGATGCGTGTCCTCTCAGCACTCTCCAAAACGTCCGCATCGGCCGCCTGCGCGGACTTTTTCTCCACGCTGGGGTGGGACGTCGACAGCACGACCGAGCCGTCGATTGCCGAGCGGATGCTCACCTTTCGCAAGTACGACGCCGTCATGACCGACCTTCAATTCGATGGCGTCGATTGCACGGCGGGGCTGGACGTCGTCCGCGCCTCGAAACGGCGCGGCCGCAGCCCGGTGGTGGTGGTCCTGGCCACGACGGCCTCGGAGGACGTGCTGTCCGAGGCGTACGCCGCCGGCGCAGACCGCGTCCTGCTGAAGCCCCAGCCTCTCGACGCCGTCGCCGCTCAATTGACCGCGTTGGTACCCGCCGCCAGCGGCGCCGCCGGCGACTAATCGGTCGGAGAGCGGGCGTCTCGCCTGCTCCCGGCGCGGCGTCTCGCCCGGCGGTGAGTCCCGCCAACAGCAGGGTTGAACCTGAAACCGCGAACGGCACGCCCTCGCCTTTGCCCAACATTTACGTTCGCCTTCGTCCCCACCGCCGGGCGAGACGCCCGTCGGGAGCAGGCGCGGACGCCCGCTCTCCTTTCGAACCCGCCTCACTTTCCCGCTGCCCGCCGTCGGGGCGCTTGCAACTCATACGCGAGAATCTGACCGGGCGCCCCTCTCAGGTCGGAGACCATGTAGCAAACGCTCGGGGTCACCGCAACCTGCCACAGGCTGCCGAAGGACAGTCCCGAGCTGGCCGTGCCGAGATCCTGCCAGGTATGTCCCTCATCCAGGCTCAGTACGGTTCCCGTCGCCGACGCGAACAGTTGCCGCGATCCATACGCCGGTGCCGCGATCACCGCGCCATAGGCCGATGCGCGGATCATTTCCCACGACTGCCCGGAGTCGGCGGAGCGAAAGATCCCCGACTCCGATGCGGCATAAATGGTCGACGGAACCACAGGATCGACGACCACGTCCTGAATGGCTCCGCCCGAGGAAGGCGAGATCTCTTTCCACGAACCGCCGCCGTTGCTCGTCTTCATCAGTCTCGATTGCGATACGGCATAGATGATCTGCGATGTGGTCGGGTCGAGCGCCACATGCTGGACGTTCACATCCTTCAAACCAATCCCGCGCCACGATCCGCCGCCGTTGTCGCTCCGGAAGACGCCGCCTCCCGAGCAGCCGAGGAAACAGAAATTGGAGCAGGCCAGCACGATCGTGCTGTCGTTCGTGGCGGCCACCTGCAGGTCATTCGGGAATTGAGCGGCCGTTGGGATGCTGCGATGGACCCACGAGGTTCCGGCAGTCGTGGAGCGATACAGGTCGCCGGTGAGCCCCAGGGCATACACGGTGGACGAAATGGACACCGCCACACGGATCGCCGAAGGTTCAAGCAGCCCCGGGACCGGCGTCAACGTCCACGTTGCCCCGCCGTCGTCCGACCGCGCCACGGTCTCCGCGCCCGCGCCATAGAGAATCTTCGGATTGTGCGGGTCGATGGCCATCGCGCTGATGTCCGCCGGCGGCCCGATGACCGTCCACCGGTTCACTCCCGCCGCGGCGGAGCCGTTCCAGAGAACCGCCAACCCGAGCGCCAGAACCGTCGCCGACGTTTGCGTGAACCTCATATCGATCTCCCTTCCACGGATGGCGCGCCACCGCGGAACTGAAGACCACCATACACCTCGGCCGCCGGCCAATCGGCCTCCTGACAAATGTTTGACATGCGAAGTGTCGCCGGCCGTTTTGCCATATGCTCAGGCGAAGAGAGGAGAACAACATGGCATACGCAATCGTCCACCATTTCCCCGGCGGTACCAAGGAGCAGTACGAGGCCTCACTCGCGGCGGTGCATCCCACCCGAGGGACTCTGCCGAAGGGCCAGATCTTTCACGCGGCGGGCGCGGCGGGTGATGGCTGGACCATCCTTGTGCTCCACGACTCCAAGGAGAGCTGGGAGCATTTCCGCGACGAAACCCTGATGCCCCGTCTGAAGGAAGGCGTCAAAGGCGGATTCCCTACGCCGCCGCAGGAGACCACCTTCGAGGTCGATACCCTGCTGCCGTAAAGACGATTTCACCACAGAGACACAGAGGACACAGAGAGAGGAAAGGATGAAATCTGAAGGATGAAGGGGTGAATGCGCTATTCGTCCTTCATCCTTCCGCCTTCATCCTTTCGGTAGTAAGGAGCGTCTGTGAGCACAAAAGAGCCCTTGTCTACGATCGGTCAGGCGGTGCCGGAGCTCCCGGTTGCGGATGTCGAGCGCGCGCAGCAGTACTATCGCGACACTCTCGGTTTCGAGATCGCATGGCTCTATCCGGACAAGGGGATTGGGGCCGTGTCACGGGGAAAGGCTGTGATCTTCTTCCGGAGGAGAGAACCGCCGTTCGAGCCCGCGGTTCACTGGGTGTTCGCGGAAGATGTCGACGCCACGTACAACGAGCTGAAAGCGTCAGGAGCGAACATCGTCGATCCTCTGGAAACGAAGCCTTGGGGGTTGAGGCAGTTCACTGTCGACGATTCGGACGGGAACCGCTTCTACTTCCACCATGATTAGTACAAAGGATGAAATCTGAAGGATGAAGGATGAATGCGCTGTTTGATTCATCCTTCCGCCTTCCTCCTTCATCCTTTGCTCTCTCTGTTACGGAGCGATATTCACACGAAGGGTCGCCTGCCGGTCGAGCGCTGCCACATCAACGTCCTGGGTTCCGATACGGCGGAGAACGAAGCTCTGGCCGATGTGGTCTCCTTCGCGAACGGTCAAGACCTCCCCGTTGCTGGCGAATGCAGCAATCGGTGCCGACGCGGGACCGAACGTTCCGAGAAAGCGATATCCGAAGACGAGCGGAGGTGCGGCTACGGCCGGCGTTTCCAGAACTGCTACCGTAACCGGGGCGGCATCGGGCGGCCGATGCACTGCTACCGGGACCCTTGCCCTGGGCGGCGCCTGGAACTCCTCGAATGCGAAAAGATTTCTCCGCGAGGAGAGGGCGCCCGCGTCGTAAGCCGCCGGGTCGCGAAGCCGCTGCAAAGGAGCGGTCGTGTTGCTCATGTCTGGCGCGGTGTGAATTCTCGGTCCGTCCTCGCGGCGCTCTTGCGTCTCCAATCCCGTAGGAATGAATATCCAGGCCACACCAGCGCCGATCAACGCGGCCACTACGGAAGTTCGGAACCTCTCACCCAAGCGTCATCGTCCCATTGGACGCACAGCAGCTAGCAAGGTTCCGGGCGCCGCCCGACTCTGCGCTGCACCGGACAATGATGAGGTGATAGGTCCGTGCCGGTGAGCACGTTAGCCCGACAGGTTGAGCGCGAAGAGGGCGAGGCATAAGAGGTGGCGCTGATCCTTCATGGCCCTGGGCCGGCGGCCGCACTTCTGAAGATGCCTCCGCACGTCCCCGGGGAAGGTCGCCATCTTCTTCCGGAGGAGAGAGCCGCCGTTCGAGCCCGCGGTTCAATGGCTGTTCGCTGACGATGTCGATGCCACGTACAAGGAGCTGAAATCGTCAGAAGCAACCACCATTCGCGGGGTATACTTCGGCGCGTCGCGGTTCGTGCGGGTGAATCACAGAGCCGTTAGGCGTCTGAAATGAATGCTCGTAGTGTCGAATTCGAGTATGAAAACGAACCGGTGGGAAGATTCACCGGCTCCGAGCCACCCGCGAGCGACGGCGAGTATCCGTACGAGCCCTATCGCGGCCCGGGCCACCTTCACCTTCAAGAGCGACTGAAAGAATCCGACGCATCGTGTTCGTACAGCGATGCCGGCAGGATCGTGCGGTTCAGAGTTGTTGCGTGTCCGTCGTACGGCATGCTCCTGCTAAGTTCGTTCGACACTCGCGTTACCGGAGCGAAGTGAAAACATGGAAGTACGAAACCGTATCCGATCTGCGTTCAGTGTGCCAGGTCCCATCAGCTTTCCTTAACCGGTCCGAGCCTCGTGACGCGAGCCGCCACTTCCTGCGTCACGCGAAGAAGGGCGGCCACCAGTTGCTCGTCGACATCGGCAACGCCTTCATACTCGACAAAGTTTCGTTTGCGGTGCGCGCTGTCGAGCACCCGCCACTGTTCCGCTGGGATCTTAAGGGTATGAGCCAGTGTCTGGAACACGAGATAGCGATTGTCCGACCGATAACCATGCCAGCGCAATGCGGCGAGCGAGAGCGCGTGCGCGGCGTTGTAGGCGAGGTCGAAGCGGCTGTCCAGCGACAGCGCTTTGTTCTCCGCATCCCTCAGCCGCGCCAGCCCCGATCGAATCAGTCCATCCAGCTCGGACTGCGCCGGCGGCTCGGCCTTGAGCTGGCCCCCTCGTACGAGGTTATCGAGACTTGCCGCCGCCATTTTGGGCTCCCATCAGGACCACGTGCTCCCCGCCGAGCACCTTTTGCAAAAACGCGTTCCCACTGCGCTGCCGCCGCGTGAACTCGTCCCGCGTGTAGAGCGTCGGGCTGATCGTGCGCCCGAGCTTTTTCTCCACGGGCGCGAGCCGGGCAAAGAGATCTTCCAGCGTGATGTCGTTCCCGACCACGAGGAGATCGATGTCGCTCTGCGCGCGATCGTTCCCCTTGGCGAACGAGCCATAGATGAGCGCGAGGTCGATCCGTTTCGCGAGCGGGCGGAGGGCCGCTCGCAGCGGGTCAGCCAGACCGATCGTCTTCGTCACGATCCCTCGGAGCTCTTCGAAAACCGGTGCGGTCCTGTTGGCCTGATAGTGCTTCTGACTGCCGATCCGCGATACGGAAACGAGCCCGCTATCGACAAGCCGCGCAAGTTCACGCTGCACGGCGCCGGACCCGGACCCGGCGCGGTCGATCAGCTCCTGTTTGAAGAACGAACGATCGGGTTGCCCGAAGAACAACGACCACACACGCTGCTGCGTCTTCGTCATCAGCGCGTCCGCGATGCTCGTCGCTCCGCGAGAGGCAGCGACGCGCTGTTTACGCGCCCGAGCCGTGTGAATACCGTCGTGTGTCATTCCACCCATTTTGGGCATTCTACTGCCCGAAGTGGTCATGTGACAACGGTACATCACTGTCCTTCCGATCAATGACCCGGAAGAGCGAGGACATCCACCACCACCGATTCAATCCTGACGCGAATCCCACGCCGGAGGCGTGACGGACATCAACCGGTGGCAAGCGCCGAAGGCGCGCCAACACCGGAACCCGATCGTCATCAACATCCGACCCCGGCAGGGGTCGCGGACCGTCCTCACGGACCTCTGCCACGTTAAGCGATCGAAAAAACCTCGGCGCGGGACCTCGCCGATGCCATCCCCCCCGGATTAGCCCGTTCACGGATACGAATAATTGTTGATCGCCATCGGCTGTTAGAATCGGGGACTGGAAGGCCAGCCGTTTCAAGGAGTTGCCGCGTCTCGAAAAACGAAGGCCTGGCACCTCTGATTTTCCCCCAAGCGACCAAAGAACGAAGGTCTGACCCCTCCGACTTCGCCAGGAGCGACCCTCACGCATTCGATCGGGGGTCACGCGTGTTCTGAAGAAATTCGCAACTGATGAGCGCGGTTTTGACAACACAAGGGAAAGGAGTTGATCATCATGACGCAAGGCAAAAAGCATCACGTCGATTTCGTTGCGACGAAGAAGGTCAAGGAGCCGACGGAAGTCGCGTTCACGACGAAGACGGGGAAATCAGTCGACTTCGTCGCGAAGAAGGCCGTGCCGGAGAAGGTCGAAGTCTCGTTCATGGCGCGCAACAAGAAGAAGTGAGAGAGTGGAGAGAAAAACGAAGACGCTCAAGGTTACTCCCGCGAACGTTTGCATGGGGGTGAGCGTCGACAGCAGCGACTTCGAGTTAAGTACGGGGTCGTATCTGGAAATTCAACTTAACGTGCACGAGAGACAGTTGCGGGAAGTTGGCTTTCCAGAAGCGACCCCAACTTACCGTCCTACGACCAATAGTTACGGCCTCTGTTTTGATATTCCGCGCCGCGATAGTGAGGACGACCCGTATGGTGTACCCGTGTAGCATCAGCATGATAGGCAAGCAACGAAACGGCGCGCCCCGCCTCTGGTGCGTCGTTCATCGGGCACAGGCGCGAACGCTCGATCGGTGTTCGAGCGCAACAGTGTCGACGACCCCACCAACGAAAAGGAAAGTGGACCTCGCGAAGTATCCGGGAGGTGTTGCGCTATGGGGAGCACTTCCGCCCGTGATCAATACCGCTATCGCACCGGGCGAGAGCGGTGTCCACGTTCATGCCCGCCGACTCGCGGGTGGCAAGAAAAACATCGACGCAACGTTTGATGAAGTGACGGTGATCGACGGCGACGACCAAGTGCTCGTGACCGCGACTTCTGCGACCGCGTTCAACATCTCGCGGTTGTTTGGACAGCATGTGAAGAACCTTAAGTGCCCTCGATGCGGAGAGGCTCATATCGACGCTGGAGAGTTCGCGGCTCGTCCTCACCGAAAGCATCTTTGTCTCGCCTGCGGCCGCGATTTCTACGATTCGGAACCGAGCATCGGCAACCCGATCGCGTTAGTAGCAGATCGATATGAACGGGGGCGACGCGTCGTCCCGGCGGGTCGAAAGCTCCGCGCCGGGCACGCAGAGTTCTCTGGCGGGTTTCAGGTATGGGGAACGCATCCGGCGATCTTGTGGACCGCGCCGATTCCCGAAGAGTCCGGCATCCACGTCCACGGGTTCAAAGGCGATGCCGAGATACCATACGTTGATGAGACGTACGACGACGTTGAGATCGAAGGCGTCAGACTCGATGCCGCCCAGATTCGTCTGTTGATGGCGCAGATGGCGATCCCCGGCTTGGCTGAACGACTGATCAGCGAAGAATGTCCGCGCTGCAAAACTCCCCAGTTCGACGTCGGAGTCGATGCGATCGTTGCGCGACGAGAGAGAGTGTGCACGGGATGTGCCTACACGTTCGAAGCAACGGGACGGCGAAAGGTCGCGATTAGCAACCCTATGCTCTCTGCAGCGACGAGCATTAACGCGATCCGCGCTAGGCGTCAAAAAACTCGATCGAAATCTCGGGCAGGAAACCGCCCTTGGCACGCATCTGTTGATAAGCGGCGTGCGCATCGGCCTTCGTGATTAGCGATTCTGCAACAGCTTCTTTCAGAAGCCCCAGCGTTCCCGAAACACGAGTTCCGCCCAGCAGTTCTGTAGCCCGGCGCCTTGCCAGACGGTCATCTGAGGCGAAAGCTGAATCCGTTTGCGAGGCGTAGCAAATGCACTCCGTCTCACCTTCGCCCAGTCCCCAATCGCGCAGGAGCCGCAGATAGAGCGCGCCCGGCACATCAGCGTCATTCAGAATTGTGACGCGGCCGGAGGTACCAGCTTCTTGAAGCGCCGCGATATCACCTGCTTCGAACTCAGTAGCGACAGCCGGCGGAATCACAAATGTCCTCTTTAACAGCTTGAAAAGAATCCCCAGAACGCCACCGTTCGAGCAGTTCACTAGAACGCTCGTATCCAAGACAGTTTTCACGTGAGCATCGCGTTAAGTTTGAGTACGTCGGTGACTCCAATTTCCAACAGCTCAGATGCCTTCCCGACGGACAGTTCTCCGCGGCGGATGTCGTGCAGGATTGCCTCGACTACCATCGGCGGCGCAGGAGGAAAAGTGATTGGAGGCCTTCGTGGCAAGCCTGCTTCTTTTGCGCGTTTCTCAGGGTTGCCGTAGTTTTGGCAAAGATTCTCGTATAACGCCCATCCGCTTCCCTTTTGAATCAACCGCAAGTCTTCGCAGCGTCGAGCAGCGACTTCGAAACTCGTGCCGAAGACATGCGCCAAGTATAGGATTTCGATATCACCAAGCTCAGTCCGTTGCGAGTTGAGTTGCTTCCGAATTCGGTCGAGCGCTATGCCAACACCTGCGCGTGGAAGAAGTAACGCCGATGCAAACGCATTCGCGTAACGTTCACTTGCAGCGTCCTCGTGTCGTAGCGCCGCGTTCTCTGGGTTTTCGTCGGACGTAACGAAATCCTCGTCGAGTGATAGGTGGGCGGCGTGATGGCCGATCTCGTGTGCGAGCGTGTACAGCATGCGGGGACCGAATCGCGGCGCCAGCATGACAAAGCGGCAATGATTCACTACGCACGAGAGCCCGTCGAGCTCGCGATTCGAGCTGACGAAGAGGAGGACGCCGGCATCCTCGACTGCGCGGCGAGGTAAGTCGACAAGTGGATCCACTGGATTACTACCAAAGAACACGCTCCGGAACGCCTCCGCGTCACGTTCTGCGTCGCTGCGGGTTCGATGCTCGCTAGTCGCCCAATCCCATTCAGGCGAGCTGTAGTCAGTGGGCAGAAAGCGCCCGATCTTGATGATCTTGCGGACAAACGACTCGGCTGGATCAGCTTCTACCACGCGCTGGCGCGGCGTGCGACGGAGAAGAACGCGTACCTGGTCGGTCTCGAGCCTGTCATTGACTAGGTCCGAAAGGCGTATGTCAGCAAATTTGGCAAGGATTTTCAGCTCGTACAACGTGGGCTCTGAACCGGATGCGATTTCAGTTAGCCGCCGAGAAGAGATATGGGTGCCCGACGCAATGTCGTCTTGCGTCTTGCCCGCCGCGAGTAGACGGTCGAGTATTGCGGGCATTAGCTCGCGTTCTTGATGCCGGATAGCCATCGCCGCATCTGCTCGACTTGATCTTCGTTCATACGACGACCACCTCGCCCAAGAACGTTGAAGACCGTGTCGCCCTCCCGTTTAAAAATGCCCTTAAGCGTTTTGAGAGTCTGCGCACGGCCACGACGAATTTCCTCCGGAGTTTCCAGCACAATCGGATCTTGGCCGATGATGTAGTTGTCTACGCGATTCTCAAAGTTCGGGTGGTAGTCGATAGGGTTCTGTCTGCCGTCTGGCATCACGATCACGTTGCCGTGCAGCTTGCCATCAGCATCAAGATGCTGGCGATATTCAGGAAAGTGGTTGTAAGCGATGAGTTGCGTGATTTTCTGACCGACAGCGAAGCCGCCGACAACGTACTGCTGGACGCCAGCCGCGCGTCCGCTAACGACGAAGATTTGATCGCCACGCTCGACCACACGTCGGATATCTGGGCGACAGGCGCCCATGGTCGGTACTTTCCCGTTGCCGAAAATCGGATCCGTCATCTCCCACCCCTCACCAGGATCCGCACCCTTGAACATCGTGTAGATATAGCCCTTGATGCTCATCTGAATCTCCGTGGTCAATCTTACCCTACGGACGCGGCGAGTAAGCCTCGGATCGAGGGGGGGTTCAGCCGCAACGTTCCAACGTAAGCGCTAACATGTTGAGCAGCAAGGTGTTCGCCGATTTCACGCTCCTCCGTGACCGCGGTGAAACGTCAGGGGGAGTCCACGACTCGTAGAATCGACGCAATCATGATACGGCGGAGGAGGCGAAACCTTACCCCCCGCTACGAGTACCCGACGCAAGCTGCCTGACCGCGCTTCTGGGTAAACTCAACAAACAGGCAGCCTCGGCTCCTCCCCCTGCCCCTCCCTAGTCATCGCGTCCAACGTCGCCAGCAGCAGATCGATCGCCGCCTGCCAGGTTTCCGGGATCATCGGATTGTTGGTCATGGCGACCAGCATCGGGCGGGTCAGGCCGAAGATGGTGGCGAGGAACGGGAGGCGGTCTTCGGGGTTGTCGATGATGTTCAGGGCGAGGACGTCCGGCCAGGGGAAGGTGTAGAAGCGGGCGTCGATGCTCTCGAACGAGGGGATGTCTTCGTCGTTCGGTTTCATGTTCGTTCCTTTCTTTCGGTAATTGCCGGGGCCCTGGAGATTCGAGGTTTTGCCGGCGAAGCCGGCTTGAGATCGTAGCCCCCGGTTTCAACCGGGGGTTTTCGAGGTCGCACCCGGATTGCAAGCCCGCTTTAGCGGGCGACAG
>JADGNY010000217.1 GCA_017883235.1 Thermoanaerobaculia bacterium
CTGACAGGCTCGCTTCGCTCACCGTCAGGATGAAGGCAAGTGGACCTCGCGGTGCCACCGGAGATCCTGACAGGCTCGCTTCGCTCACCGTCAGGATGAAGGCATCTATCCTTCAGGATGGAGGCAAGTTCCCGCTCTCCGCCGAGATCGCTTCCTCCTCGGTGTTGTAGATCTTGAACACCGAGTCGAGCTTGGCGAGCTTGAGAAGCTTGAGGATGCGCTCCGAAGGGTTGACCAGGATCAGGGTCCGGTTCTGACTGGTGAACTTGCCGAGATAGCCGACCAGTTCACCGATGCCGGTGGAGTCGATGTAATCGATCTTCGTGAAATCGATGATGACGTTCGTGCTCTCGTTCTTCAGCACGTTCTCTAGCGCGGACGAGAAGAACTCCGCGCTCTCACCGAGCTTGATGAGCCCTTCGACGTAAAGAATCGTGAAGTTCTCGGTGTGCTTTTTTTCGACGATCAAGAATACCTCCCCCGTATCGGACACGAGAGTAGCAAATCTGGGACCACGGATGTGGCACAGACACTCCTGTCTGTGCTCCGCTACGTCTGCAA
Source organism: Thermoanaerobaculia bacterium (assembly GCA_017883235.1). Classification (GTDB taxonomy): domain Bacteria; phylum Acidobacteriota; class Thermoanaerobaculia; order Gp7-AA8; family Gp7-AA8; genus JADGNZ01. Next base: position 562 of record JADGNY010000217.1, read on the forward strand.
CAGCATCTCGATGCTGTCGACCATATCCCCGAAGGTCTTCATCGAACGGGCCCGGTCGTCAGGAATCGAGATGTGGAACTCCTCTTCGATGGCGAAGAGGATGGTCAGTGCATCGAGTGAATCGATGCCGGCGTCCGCGAGCGGCGTCTCCAGCGACAGCTTGTCATCCGGAACGTCTTTCTCGTTGCGGACGATGGCTACGAGCTTCTCTTCGATCTCAGCGCGCGTCATGGGGCCGTTATGATAACCGCGATGCGGCGACGCTACTGGCTGCTCTACCCCGCGTGGATTGTGCTTTGCGCCCTCCTTTTTCTCGCGCTGCGCCACCGCGACGATCCCTCACGCCGCCCGGGCCGCATTCAGAGCGACGATGCCGGCATCCGGGCGCTGGCGATCCTCCATCAGAACGATCCGGTTCGTTTCCGCGGCTACGAAGCCGTTCACGTTGCCTTCGCCGGAAAGGGAGAGGGCGGCGACACGAATCGCTGGGTCGTGCTTTGTGACCGTGTGCCGCACACGGCGTTGCGGGAGGCGGTAGTGGTGGAGCTTGATGCCTCGGACGGGCATCTCTTGATAGTTCGAAAGCCGGGGTAGTGGACCGTTCTCCGTGCCTCCGTATGACCGAGGCATAATCCCCCCGTCAATGTCACGTCCCATGAAGCTCACGCCGATGCTCGAGCAGTACTTCGAGATCAAGCGCCAGGCCCCCGACGCCATCCTCTTTTTCCGGATGGGCGATTTCTACGAGATGTTCTTCGAGGACGCCGAGAAGGCAGCGCCGCTGCTCGACCTCGTGCTCACCTCGCGCAACAAGGGACACGAGAATGAGTCGCCGATGTGCGGCGTGCCCTACCACGCCGCCGACGGATACATCGCCAAACTGATCCGCCACGGCCTTCGCGTGGCCATCTGTGACCAGACCGAGGATCCGGCCGCGGCGAAGGGGCTGGTCAAGCGCGAGATCGTGCGCATCGTCACGCCGGGGACGGCCACCGAGAGCTTCATCGTGGAGAGGGAGAGCTGTTACCTGGTGGCTTTGGCGTCGGGAGCCGGGAGTCGGGAGTCGGGGGTCGGAGAAAAAACACTGTCTCCGGCCCCCGACCCCCGACCCCCGACCCCCGCGGTCATCGGTGCCGCCTACCTCGACGTCTCCACCGGCGATTTCTTCGTCACCGCGTATGCGGGTCCTGACGATTCGCGGCTGGCCGATGACATCGCCCGCTTCGCGCCGCGCGAGGCCATCTATCCGAAAGAGACGCCGTTCCGGCTGGAGATTCCGTCGACCGCGGTCGAGCCGTCGCTTTTCGAGAGTGCCGGGGCGAACGATTACCTTACGCGGCATTTCGGGACGCAGTCGCTTCGCGGCTTCGGGTTGGAGGGCGATGATCCGCGGATCGGCGCTGCCGGCGCGGCGCTCCGCTACGCCGCCGCCAGCCACAAGCGGCCGCTCGATCACGTGTTGTCGCTGCGCGTCGACAATGAATCCGATTTTCTTCAGCTCGATGCGGCCACGCTCGCCAATCTCGAGATCCTCGACTCACGCGACGCCACCCGCCCGCGCGCGTCGCTCTGGAGCGTCGTCAACGCCACCCGCTCGGCCATGGGCGGGAGGATGCTGCGGAAGTGGATCACCCGTCCGCTGAAAGTGCGCGATGCGATTTTCGATCGGCACGACGCCGTCGACGAGCTGACGCGCTCGCGCGCCATCCTCGAGCCGATGTCGCAGCACCTGTCCCGGATCGCCGACCTCGAGCGCCTGGCCTCGCGCGTCACGCTCCGCAGCGCCACGCCGAGGGAATGCCTCGCGCTGGCCGACTCGCTGCTGGTGGTCGGTGACCTGCGGACCTCGATGACGGCGCTGAACGGTCCGTTGCTCAAGCGCCTGCGCGATGCGCTCGATCCGGTGCCGGAGGTTATCGACCGGATCGCCGCGACGCTCGCCGACAATCCGCCGCTCAATCTCCGCGACGGCGGCGCCATCAAGGCCGGCGTCGACGGTGAGCTCGATGAGCTCCGCGCCATCGCCCGCGATTCGAAATCGATCCTCGTCGAGATCGAAGGGCGCGAGCGGGAGCGGACCGGCATCGGGTCGTTGAAGGTTCGGTTCAACTCCGTCTTCGGCTACTACATCGAGGTGTCGAAGTCGAATCTGGCCCGGGTGCCGGACGACTACATCCGCAAGCAGACTCTCGTCAACGCCGAGCGCTTCATCACCCCCGATCTGAAAGTGCTGGAAGAGAAGATCGTCGGTGCCGAGGGGAAGGCCATCATCATCGAGGAGAAGTTGTACGGCGAGCTGCTCGATGCCGTGGCCCGGATGAGCGGCGCCGTTCTTTCCACCGCGCGCGCCGCCGGCGAGGTCGACGCCATCGCCTCGCTGGCCACGATCGCGGTGCGCAACCGGTACGTTCGCGCCACGCTGTCGGAGGGGGCGGAGATTTGGATCGAGGAGGGGAGGCATCCGGTCATCGAGGTGATCGCCGGCGAGCGCTTCATCCCCAATCACACCGACATCGAGCGTGACCGGAACGGGATCCAGATCATCACCGGCCCGAACATGGGCGGCAAGTCGACCTACCTGCGCCAGGTGGCGTTGATCGTTTTACTAAATCAAGTTGGCAGCTTCGTCCCCGCCTCCAAAGCCCGCCTCGGCATCTGCGATCGGATCTTCACCCGCGTCGGCGCGTCCGACCAGCTCGCGCGCGGCGAATCGACGTTCATGGTGGAAATGCACGAGACAGCCAATATCCTCAACAACGCCACCGACCGCTCGCTCATCATCCTCGACGAGGTGGGACGCGGGACCGCCACGTTCGACGGATTGTCGCTGGCCTGGGCCATCATCGAATACCTCCACGACAATCCTTCCCGCGGCGGCATCACGCTCTTCGCCACGCACTACCACGAGGTCACCGATCTGGCGAAGACGAAGGCGCGCGTGGCCAACTACAGCGTGGCCGTGAAGGAGTGGAACGACCAGATCATCTTCCTGCGCAAGGTCGTGGAAGGAGCGGCGGACAAGAGCTACGGCATCCAGGTAGCGAAGCTGGCCGGCATTCCACGCACGATCATCGAGCGCGCCCGCGAGATCCTGGTGACGCTGGAACGGAAGGAGCGCGACGTCGTCGCCGAGACGCAGCGACGCACCGGTAGCCCTGTGCGGCAGCTCGGCCTGTTCGGCGGCGACCCGCGCGAGCAGGAGGCGCTGGCCGCACTTCGAGCCCTCGACGTCGAGACGCTCACGCCGATTCAGGCGTTGAACGAGCTGGCGGCGTTGAAGGACAAGTTGAACTGAACTGCGCGTCTTCGCGCGCGTTGTCTGCGTCTTCGCCGCGTTGTCCGGAGCGCTGGCGTCTCGCCGGCTGGCTCAGCGGCGTCTCGCCGCTGAGGTCACGGTTAGCAGCGAATGTTTGGTGTCTTGCCAGACCGGGGGCGAGACGCCCCCGGGCCAGCCGGCGAGACGCCAGCGCTCCGGAGTGACGCGGCGAAGCCGCAGACAACACTGGCGCGCAATACGCTACGATCGCCGCATGGCAACTGACCTACTCGGCATCGGCATCACCGGCACATCACTTACCGATCTCGAGCGCCGCATCGTGCGCGAGACCACCCCCTGCGCCGTTGTTCTCTTCGGGCGCAATGTCGGTGAAGCCGGCGAGTTGCGCGAGCTCGTCGCCGAGATCAAATCGCTCGCTCCCGCCGCGCCGCCGCTCTTCATGATCGATGAGGAAGGAGGACGCGTCGACCGTCTCCGTCATCTCATCCCCGGCCTTCCCAGCGCGCAGGCATTCGCGGAAGGGGAGGAGCCGGTTGCCTTGTCGCAGTGGTGCGGACGGGTGATCGGGATGGCGCTGCGCTGGTTCGACATCGAGGTGAACCTTGCGCCGGTGGTCGACATCCGCGGCAACGATTCGCCGAAGGGTCTGGAGCGCCGCATGTTCGGCAGCGACGCCGAGTCGGTCGTCGAGCTGGCCGGTGCCTTCATCCGTGGCCTGCACGCTACCGGGACGGCCGCATGTCTCAAACACTTCCCCGGCATCGGACTGGGATCGGGCGACCCGCACTACGGCGCGACGGTCATGGATCTTTCTCTCGACGCGTTGATGGGCCGCGATCTCGTGCCGTTCGCGAAACTCGGAAACGAAGCCGGCGCGATCATGATCGGCCACGGTACCTACCCGCAGATCGACGATCCCCATACCCCAGCCACGCTGAGCCGGCGCCTCTCGCACGGCCTGCTCGACGCCATCGGTTTCGATGGGTTGGCCATGACCGACGACATGGAGATGCACGCCGTCTCCGACCTCGCCTCCTACGAAACGCTTTCCGAACGAGCTCTGATGGCCGGAAGCGACGTCGTTCTCTTCTGCAGCCACATCGAACGCATCCCCGAGCTGCAGGCCACCATGAACGAGATGTTGAGGGGCAACACGGCCCTGGCCGCCCGCGTGACCGAGGCGCGCGGGAAGGTCGCCGCGTTTCGGCAGCACATTGCCCGCCTGCGCCAGAATGCCGAGCCGCCCGTGGCAACATTCGACGACGTCATCGACGAAGCGATTCGTTTCATCGAGAAGCTCGACGCTACACGCCCGCATCGCGACATCTACGTCCCGGACCTCGAGCGCCGCAAGGGCGTGCGGATGCCGGGCAAGGGGAGGAGCGGGCGGGAGGAGTGGACGTAGGGCTTGCGCGTTGTCGGTTATCGGTTGCCATCCGGCTTCGCCGTTGTCGGTTGTCGGTTATCGGTT
>JADGNY010000138.1 GCA_017883235.1 Thermoanaerobaculia bacterium
GCAGTGCGCCTTTCCTCGGATAGACGGTAGTCGGCGAGCGCGACCTCGAACTGCGCAGCGGCGGTCCGAAGCTTCTCTTGATGACGCTCTTCCGCTCCGGGAAGGAGACGAGCCAGAAAGCCAGGAGGCTGAATCTCTGACGTGTATTGCTCGAGCTCCGGCGGAATGGCGACCCGAGTCAGCTTCGGTGGGGGAGCGAAGTTTGGGTAATTCTCCGAGACACGAATAGAATTGAAGTCGATACGGTCATTCGCGTCGAGCGTCTGCACAAGAACCGTGTCCAAATCCTCGATTGTGGCATCCAGAGCGGCGTTTCGGTCGGAAGCAGTTTCGATCTGATCTTCGAGATACTGCCGCTTCGACTCGCGTTCCATCTCGCGTGTAAGCGCGGCTTGAGATCGCTCTTGCTGCCGAATGGAGCGTACATATTCGCGCTGCGCTCGTTCGTTCTCTCGCAGAGCACGCCTGTGCGCCGCAGCACTGGAGCGTTGCGCTCGCGCGAGATCCCTCGCGACAGCATTGATCAAGCCACCGAAGCCGCTCCTCCGACCCATTGGTTCCTCAGACTGTATAGATGTAGCCGCGTATGTTAATGGAAATGCGACGCTGGCGAGGGGCTCAGAATCCGGGACTCAAAGCGGCCGGTGTTTTAACAACTTCTCGACATCGTCGTGAATCTCTGGCAAGTCGAGTACTGAAGAGAACTCGCGGACCCATCGTCGTATCCGATCGACGTCGAGATCGGGAGTGGCCTGGATGATGTTCTCGATGTCCATCATGTCGCGCGGTCTTCGCGCGACGGCCTTCATGATGATGATGTCCTCGGCCGAAGCGACGCGAAGCCGTATTCCACCGACGTCGATCCATGTCGATCGGTCGATGATCTCGTCTTCGAAAGGTAGGGCTCCTAGGGAGATGTCGATGTCGATGCTTCCTGGTGCGTAGCGCAATAGCAGGACTCTGGTGTGCCGCGAGAATTCGGCGGCGTCAGGGATGCGCGGTGTGAATCCGAACTCAGCTCCGCTCCGGAGAAGAGCCTCCGCATCCTCTTCGAGAACGACGGCATCGATGTCTTTCGTCAGCCTTGGCTTTCCTCGCAGGGAGGCGGCCACTCCGCCGATGACCGCCCCACGGAGGTTGGCCTCTCTGAACCATCGCATCAGAGCAGCCAACGGGGTTAGAAGGCGGTCGAGATGTTCTTCCATCAGCGATGGGCGTTCGCTTGGAGCCGCGCCCATCGTTCGCGGGCGACCGTGTCTTCAGCATCCAGTAGCGAGGTGTCGAAGAGATCGACAGATGCCATCAAGAAAGCGAGTGCGCGGAACTTCTCCTCAAACGATTCCTTCCGAAGTTCTTCGCGCTGGCGTTCTTCAACGGCTCGCCATCCCGCCATCCACTCTTGCGCCATCTCCTTCGTCATTCGCCGGCTCATTCTTCAACATTCTAGCGTCAACGCTCCGATCAGCTGGACTGCATCTGCCAGGAGTCATGAGCTTGTCGTTCTCTCGCCGGGATCGGTTAGCCTTTCTCATGCTTGATTGGAGCAAGTGTTCTGCGGTTGAGCGCAACCCGGTAACGGTCAGCGGGGCATGGGTTTTCACCGGTACGCGAGTCCCGGTGCAGGCGTTGTTTGCGAACCTCGAGGATGGGGCGCGGGTGGACGACTTCCTGGAATGGTTCCCCGGCGTGACCCGCCAACAGATCGAAGCCGTTCTCCGTCACGCGGAGCAGAGTCTGGCCGTGGCTTGACGGATGCTGATGGGGATTCTTAAGCCCTCCCCTTCGCGTCTTCGCGTGAGATCGATGTTCACGCGAAGCCGCGAAGTGGAGGTAACGTGGCTCTCGATCCTCAATGCAAACCGACGGAGCCGACGTTCTTCAGGGAGATCGAGATTCCGATGCTCGAGTCCGGCCTTTCGAAAGGTACGTAGACGAGGTAGCGGCGGTACTCCACGGCGATGCCGTAGCAGGAGGCGGTGGCGCCGATCAGGTAGCGCTGCTCGAGGAACTTCCCGTTGTGGGCGTCGAAGTTGAGCTGCACGTCGGCGCGGATGCGGTTGCTGAGCAGTGACGAGCCGGTGTTGAGGCGGATCTGGCTGGAGGCCGTATTGAGCGACACGCCGTTCACCGGCGGCTGCTTGAAGGACGAGAACCAGGTGAAGCTCAGGTACTTGTCGGCCCGCGTACCGGTGCCGAGGAGGTTGCCGGAGAGGCTGGTCTGCGCGACCTGATGCGAGATATTGCTGATCGTCGCCGAGGCGTCGAGGGTGATCGACGAGTACGGATTGATGTGCAGGCCGGCCAGGAGCGGTGTGAACTTGCCCTGCTGCGGGACCGTCGAACCGGACAGTCCTCCCGCGGTCGCGGACGTGAACTGTGTGCCGAGGGAGACCGACTGCGTCAGCGAGAACGACGCCACTTCGCGCGACGAGCCGCCGGCGGCTGACTCGCGTCCGATGAGTCGCTGCGTCAGCGAGTACTCCACCGAGTTGCGCACGATCGGCAGGAACGGGGAGTCGACGGTGTCGAAGCGGATGAGGCGCTCCTGATCGTTGACGTTCGTCGTGTAGATATAGCGGAAGCGAGGCTCGATGACGTGCTTGAACTTCGTGAATCCACCCAGCGATTCGTTGTAGACCTTCGAGAATGACGGCCCGACCACCTCGACCTGTCCCTGCGCGTAGAAGCGCTCGACTGCATTCTTGACCGCCGTCAACGGCCCTGCCGGATTGGCGACGGAGCTGTCGCTGAGGGTGTCGGAGTAATACGTTTCGCGCACGGAGATCTGCGGACGGATGGAGAGCCAGGCCGGCGTGTGGAGCTGCATCGAGAGCGTCGGGAAGATGTCGGCCCGGTAGTAGTTCGCCGCCGGCCCGTTGACCAGGCCGCTGGTAGCCAGATGGGACGCCGACGACTCCATGGAGAAGTAGAACGGACTCTCTCCGAGCCGGTTCGGATAGAGCCGGAACTGCAGCGATGGGAGCTGCTCGAAGCGCTGGCGCTCCGGCGGTTTGAGCGGATCGTTCGGATCGACATTGCCGAGAAGAATGTCCCGCCGGTCGGTGAGGATGTTGAACGAGTAGGTGCTGCGGTTCCTGGTCAGATACGCCGACGAGTAGATCTGCGACAGGGTGTGCAGGCGCGGATCGTTCGAAAAACGGCGGAAGAACTCGAGGTTGGAGATGTCTTCGACGTCGACGACGCCACGGAAACCGCCCGGCAGGTTGTTCTGCGAATGCTGGTAGTTGTAGCGCCACTCCTCGCGGCCGGTCACCGGGTCGTGAACGGCATATGCGCTCAGGTCGCCGTGCTTGACGTTGTCCGAGGGGCGGTAACGGATATTGATGCCGCCGCCGTTGTAGCCCTTGTCGTTGATGTCGCCGTAGAACGTGGCGTCGGCGGTGTCGCCGAACGGGACGAAGTAGCCGAGCTCGATCCGGTCGCCATAGGTCGACGAGAAAAGGACGCGCGGAATGAGAAGGCCCTGCGAGCGGTCGCTCTTCGTCGGCCAGACCAGACGCGGGGTAAAGATCAGCGGGATGTCGTGCGCCCGGAAGGTGACGTCCTTCATGTGCGCGTAGTCGTCGAGCGTGACGTCCGCGACGCCGATGTGAAACGACCATGAGGGCTTGTCGAGATCGCACGACGTGAACATGCCGTTCGTCAGGAGGTAGTGGTCTTCGGACAGCCGCTCGATCTTGTCGCCGACGAAGTACATGTCGGGCTTCAAGCTGCCGGTGGCGTTGAAGAAGGTGCCGGTCTTGGAGTCGAGGTTGAAGACGATGTGCTCGCCGGTGATCCTGGTCGGTCCCTGGTCGAGAATCACATGCCCCTCGGCCACGACGTCTTTCGTCTTCAGGTTGGCCGTGACCTTGTCGCCGTGGATGACGATGTCCTGGTACTTGATGACCACCTCTTTTTCGAGGATCAGGTACTCGTCGCGCACGACCTCCTGCCTCCCGCCGGGCGCGGTGGACCACGTCACGTCGCCGCCCTTCTTCTTCACGCCGGTGGTGACGTGGAACTTGGGCTTGGGCTTGTTGTAGTACTGCCCCGCTGGTCCCATGTCTTTTCCCTGCGCGAAGAGGAGGGAGGGAGCGGTGGCGAGGAAGAGCGCGGCGGCGGTTCGGAGGAACAGGGCGGGATCAACCCTCATGCGTCTTCGTCATTGTATCCGACGACTCCTCATCTTCGGCGCCCGCGATGAACACGTCCCGGTCGATATGGCTCATTTCCTGGATTTGCATGCGCAATTTGATGATCTCGATCTGGTAAAGGCGCGCTTCGTCGTCGGTGCGATTGCGCTGCTGGCGCTTGCGAAGGGCGATACGATTGGCCAGCCGGACGAACTCGCGGTGCGCGCGCCGGTCCGTCCAAACCCCGCGGCCGAGTCTTAACAGGGGGTGCGCCGTGGCGCGAACGTCCCGGTCGTTCATGAACCCAAGCGACGACTCATGGCGCAGTTCGGCGCGAACGTCCGGCCACTGCTGAAAGACGGCTCCGACGACGATCAGCGGAAGGGCGGCGGCGACGGCGATGAGGATGTACCGCTCGCGGATTCCGTAGCGCACCGCCAGCGACGGCAGCCAGGCCACGACGATCGCCGCCACGGCGGTGGCGACGTCGAAGGCGATCTGTTTCCGCTTGTCGGCGACATGGAAGACCGCGAAGGTGATGCCGTATCCGGCCACGGCGCCTGTCAGCATGAGGGAGGCGATGATCCCCGCCTCGTGCACGGACGTCATCACCAAGGGGATCGCTGCCGTCGCTCCCATGACGCTTCCGACGAGCATCCCATCGACCGCCTCGGTTTCCCTTCCGGTGTGCCTCACGTAGAGCGCGGCCAGGGTGAGGGCGATGCCGCCGATGACCGGATAGAGGGCGCGGACGAGGAAGAGCACAAAGGCCACGGCCACACCCATGGCCAGCGCGGTGCGCCAGACCGTGCCGAGGTCGTTGTCGAGCGTCTTGAAGAAATGTGCCCCGGCCATGGCCGCCAGGAAGACCGTATACACGACGATGCAGAGAACGGGATCAGACATGCGTCAGGGGAATGAGTACCCGGCCTCATCGAAGCGAACGGGGTGCCGCAAAAAGTATCGTCGCGAAGTCCCGATGTCCATACGGATCTGGTTGGTCAGCTCCACGGCCGACTGGAACTGCTGCTCGCGGCGGAGCAGGCGGTGAAAGTAAAGCCGTACCGTATCGCCGTAGACGTTGGAGTCGAAATCGAGGATGTGGCTCTCGATGGTGATGGCGTAATTTTCGTAGAGTGTGGGCCGGACGCCGATGTTGGTGACGCTCTCGAAGGAGCGGCTGAAGCTTTCGAAGCGTGAGGTGGTGATGTAGACGCCGCCGCCTGGATAGAGATCGTTGGATGGGTCGACGTTGACGGTGGGGAAGCCGATCTTGCGCCCGAGGCGGCGGCCGGTGGCCACACGGCCATCGATGAAGTAGGTGCGGGCCAGTGCCATGGCCACGGTGCGCATCGTTCCCTTCTTGACGGCATCGCGGACGAGCGAGCTGGAGACGCGGATGCCGCGGATCTTCACTTCGTCGACGCCCTGAACGGCGAAGCCGTACCGCGCGCCGGCGGCTTTCAGCTTCTCCAGGTTCCCCTCGCGGCCGGCGCCGAAACAGAAGTCGCGACCGATGCGGACGTCGCTGACGCGCAGCGCACCGACGAGAAACTCGTCGATGAAGCGATCCGCCGTCCAGCGCGAGAATTCGTGCGTGAAGGGGACGACCAGTAGAGCGTCCACGCCCATGTCGCGCAGCAACTCGTGTTTCTGCGGCAAGGTCAGGATCTGCGGCGGCACGCGGTCGGGTGCCACGATCGACAGCGGATGCGGGTGAAAGGTGATGACCGCGGATGGACGTCCGGTCTCGCGAGCCCGCGCAACAACCCCGCGGATGATGGCCTGATGCCCGATGTGCATCCCGTCAAAGTTTCCGATCGTGGCCACGCACCCGCGAGGCAGGTCGGTCTGGCGAAGCGGGTCGTTGATCAGGATCATTGTACGAAGACGGGCGCGCGGATCATCGCATAAGCGGTTCACGGCCGGAGCGTCGGCGTCTCGCCGGCACCGGGGGGGCAGCCAAAAACGTGGCGCGGCCGGAGAGCGGGCATCCTGCCTGCTCCCGGCGGGCGTCTCGCCCGACGGTGGGGACGAAGGCAAACGTAAATGTTGGGCCACGCCCACGGGAGTAGGCAAGAACAAGGATGGCGAAGGACCGCCGGTTATGGCCGGCATCTTCGTTCGCGTTCGTCCCCACCGTCGGGCGAGACGCCACGCCGGGAGCAGGCAGGATGCCCGCTCTCCGCGCGCGTGCCACCGACAACCGACAACGCGGGGTTGCCGCGTGGGGGAGAATAGGCTGCTACCGAGGATTCCATTGAGACGGTGAGAAATACCGCTTGGCGTTAAACTCGTGCTCGTGAACAAACACCGACTCTTCTTGATCCTCCTGCTCGTGATCATTGCGACTACTGCCACTGCCGCGGATGGCCCATCCCGCCCGGCCCAAAAGGGCTGCAAGTGGGAGAAAGTGACCAACGCGGCGGTGGGATTCGAAGCCTGGGCGCAGCGATGCGATTTTGGTTACCGGAAGATCGATCTCTTCATCAAAGGCTCATCGCTCTTCAGCCGTTTCTCCGACGGAGGGGCGCCGGATCCGCTGGTGGACGTTCTGCCGCTGTTGGCCGGCGAGACCGCGGAGAGCGGGATCAAACGGATTTTCGCGTCGCACACCGATAAGAAACTGCTGAAGCGCTGCGTGCTCGCGCCGTATCCCGGCGATCGCCGTCCGGGAGCGAAGCGCTACACCTTCATCCCCGACAAGGCCTACAAGAAGGAGCTCGACGCGAAATCCGATCCGGGCGACATCGGCGATCCGCCCTGCGGCGATTGGGGTGACGCGCCTGACGGGATTCAATATTTCGAGGTCCAGCCCGGCGCCCGTAGCGTGTTGTTCGTTCGCGTCGGGCAGGATGAGCCGTTGTTCGATGAGAAGACGCTGCGCCTGATCAAGTAGGCCCCATTGGTGCGCGCGTGAACCTCGTCGCAAGATTCACTACTCTCCAATCGAGCGCCCTTCTCCCCCAGCGCTTTTCAGCTGGGGGAGAAGGTGCCGATAGGCGGATGAGGGGGCAGTGCTTGACCAGCTCTGGCCGGCATCCGCGTTTGGTTGCGGCTACGCCTCCCTGTGCTTCTTCGCCGCCCGGAACAGGAGCGACATCCCTCCCGCGAGCCAGACCACGATTGGTGCGAGCGACGCGCGCTTTCGTCTGCCGAAGAGCAGCTCCCCGAGGTTGCCGGAGTCGCCCGGAAGGGCGATCTTGCCGACGCTTCGTGTTCGGTACCAGGGGAGGGCGACGCGGGTTTCCTCGGGGATCCGTCCCGTGAAGAAGGCCGGTAGCAGGTAGCCGCCGATCGGGTTGTCGACGGCGGGGCAGGGCATCGGATCGGTGGCCGTGGCGATGAAGTGAATGGACACCGACAACAACGCGGCGCAGATCCAAAGGGCCCGGAGCGGGCGCGAGCCGATCGTGCTTGCGGCCAGCAACGGGATTCCGAGCAGCGGAACAATCGGCAGCAGATACCTCGGTCCGAATGCGCAGCCGCCATTCCAACCATTGAAGCTCGCGATCGCCAGGAAGAACATGGCCACAAGGGTGACCACCGCCCAGAGATCCTGACGCAAGTCGCCGCGTCGCGCCATGATGACCAGGCCGATCACTGCAAACAGGAGAACCGGCGATGCGAAAAAGAGTCCGCGGTACGGTGAGGTCGAGATGCCATAGAGCGCTTCGGGCGATGGCGGTCGTAAGACCCCGAAAAGGGAGCCCTTCTCGGTGAAGCGGGTGCTCGCTTCCATGCCCGTTCGGAATGGCGAGCCGAAGGAGTGCCATTGATAGATCGCCATAAGAACGGTCAACGGAAGGCAGCCGGCGGCAAACCGCGCCGCCGCGCGCCAGGATCGAAGGAAGGCGACGATGAACAGAATCGGTGCCGCGGCGCCGCAGACATAGAAGCAACTCAGTGCGATACCGGCTGCAATTCCAGCCAGTAACGGATGCCTTGAAAGGAGCACGACGGCCAGCAGAAGAAACAAAGTCGCCGGAACCTGTGCAAAGAGCATTGTGGAGTACGGGAAAACCCCAGTGCCAAACAGAACGGCCGCGGCCACCGCAAGAGCGGCCGGCGCCGTGGTGCCGATGCGTCTTCGTCCGTAGAGATAGAGAACCGGACCGATGCAGGCTCCGCAGAGGCCGATACTGAGCGCGGTCGCGATCCAGCAATTGACCCGCGTCATTTCATCGATGGGTGCATGCAGGAGCGTTTCCGCGGCGAAGACGACGGCGTAGGGAATCGCGGCGAGCAATGAGGCTCCGGGCGGCTTGTTGATGTACGTGTGCCCGCCGGTTCCGGGCGAGAGATCGCCGGTATTGACGTCGTAACCGTCGACATAGAGAGTATGACGCTCCACGACAGCACGCGTGAGATCGAAATGCGCGTACGGGTTCCATCCCGCGCCGCCGTCGAAATAGCCGAACGTCACGGCGGCGACGAGGAAAAGGCCGGCCGCGATTTTGCCGTCCGTGCTCATAGTGAATACAGCGAAGGCACCCCCAGTGTGATCGCCTCCCAATCCGGAGGGCTCGTCCCGAGCATGGCCACGAACTGATCGACCATCACCGGATCCCATTTGCCGCCAGCCGCTTCGCGCCGGAGCGTCTCCAGGGCGGCCGTGTGCGAGAGCGGGGTGGGGCGATAGGAGCGGTGAGAGGTGAGCGCATCGTAGGCGTCGACGATGGAGAGTAGCCGGACCTCGTAGGGGATGGCGTCGCCGCGGAGGCCGTCGGGGTAGCCGCGGCCGTCGTAGCGCTCGTGATGATGCCGGATGATCCGCAGGATGCCGGCCAGGGCATTTAACGGCCGTATCATCTCCTCGCCGATGACCGGATGGTCGATGACGCGGAGGAACTCCTCGCGCGTCAGCGGGCCCTGCTTGTGGAGCAGCGACTCAGGGACGGCTATCTTGCCGATGTCATGCAGCAGTCCTGCGATGCGGACGCGGTCGCCCGCGGCCTCGCCGACCCCGAGGAAGATGGTGCAGTTGCGGGCAAGATCGCCGACGCGTTGGGAGTGGCCGCGCGTGTACTGGTCCTTTGCCTCCAGCGCCAACGCCAGGGCGCAGATCACGCTATGCGTCTGCTCGAGGTCGGCGTGATAGTCCTTGATCCGCAGCAGCGAGCGGATGCGCGTGATCAGCTCCAGACGGTTTAGCGGATAGGCGATGAAATCGTCGGCGCCGGCCACGATCGCTTCCTGCCGCATCGTGCCGCCGTGGTGCGCGGTGACGACGATGACGGGGAGGAACTGGTGACGCGGATCGGCACGCAGAAGGCGCAATGTCTCGTCGCCGTCCATGACCGGCATGAGCAGGTCGAGCAGGACGACGTCGATCCCGTCGTTGTCGATGCTCTCCATCGCCTCGGCGCCATTTTCGGCGAACGAGACGCGGAAGCCGGCGCCGGCCAGGCTGGCCGCGACGAGGTCGCGGTTGACCGGATTGTCGTCGACGCAGAGGACGCGCGCCGGCGGCGACGCCTTCGGCCGTATGTGGCGCGACGTCACCGGCGCCGGCGTTTTCTCGCCGAGCGCGGCGGCGAAAAACGACGTCAGCTCTGCGTCCCAGGCGCCGTCACGCGCCTCGGCGCGGAGACGCGACAGCGCCTCGGCGTCGGGCAGATCGTCATCGTGGCGGATCTCGTCGTAGCGATTGGCGATGGCCACGATCCGCGCTTCCAGCGGGATGGCCTCGCCGGACAGACCGTCGGGATAGCCGCCGCCGTCGATCCGCTCGTGATGCCAGCGCACCATCGGTACGAAGGGGCGAAACGTCTTCATCGGATCGAGAATCGACGCGCCGATGCGCGTGTGCTCCGCGAAACGAGCGCGCTCCTCATCCGTCAGCGCACTCCTGGCCAGGAGGGCGTCCGGGATGCCGATCATGCCGACGTCGTGCAGCATGGCCCCTTTGACGATGATCTCGCGCTCTTCGCGCGACATGCCCAGCTTGTCGCACAGCCGCGCCGCGTACGCGGCCACGCGCTGCACGTGCCCGCCGCTGCGCGGGTCCTTGTTCGAGAGCGCGTTGTTGAGCGTCATGATGATGTTCTCGCTCGAGTCGAGCTCTTTGCGCAGATTGCGGATGCGCACCAGCGAGCGGATGCGGCTGCGCAGCTCGTCTTTGTTGATCGGCTTGTTGAGGAAGTCGTCCGCGCCGCATTCGAGCGCCTTGATCTTGTCCTCGGTGCCGGTGAGCGCGGTCAGCATCAGGATCGGGATGGTCCGTCCGATTTTTTCCGCCTTGATGAAAGCGCAAGCCTCGTAACCGTCCATCACCGGCATCATCACGTCGAGCACGATGACCGACGGATTGATCTTCGGATAGAGCTCCAGGGTCTCGCGGCCGTCGCGCGCGAGCACGACGTCATAGCCCCAGGTCGAGAGATACTCTTCGAGGAGTTGAAGATTCTGTTCGTTATCGTCGACAGCGAGAACGATGTCTCGATCGGAGGGGTCGTTGCCGGAGGGGACCGCCTCTTCCGCAATGGCCATTCGGGGCGGCAATTATAGCCGCAGCATCTGTTGCTCCGCCGGATAGACGATGTGATCGCTTTCCACGCGGGCGTGCTCGTTCATCACATGCCTCTTCGCCGGCTGGCCGCTGATGATGTGGAGGACTTCGATCCCGCGCCGCGTCAACTCGTCGGCAATCAGGTTTCGATGGCACCGCCACGGCACGGCCTCGGCGCACATAACGGAGACACGCTGCATCGCCGCGAGAGCGATGAGCTTGTCGATGGCGACGCGGAATTCATCCGAGGCCATGTAGTCGGCATAGGCGCGAAACTGCTCGTTGCGCCAGGCCGTGTTGGGCGAGTCGGCCATCGGCTTCCGCCGTCCGCCGAGCTCCGGCATGTGGACGTAGTCAATGCCCTGCTCGGGCAGCCATCGCCCCATCGCCTCGCTGGAGAAATGCGGATAGCGCTTCGACCCCGGGTACCGGCGAACGTCGGCCAGAAGGCCGATGCCGTGCTCGGTCAGCAGGGCGAGCAGCTCCTCGCTCGATCGGGTGGAGTGGCCGATGGTGTGGATGGGCATGGGTAACCGAATAATGCACCCTTCCCACCGGTTCTCTCTCGCGTTCCATGGCCTACTACAGCGAGCACGCCCAGCAGCTCAAACGCGATCTGGCAGCCGAAGTGCCGACGGATGAGCTACGGCTGCTGCATGCGAAACGGCCGCTGCTGCACGCTCTGATCGCCTTTCTCAACGTCGCCGTGCTCGTCGCGGCAGGGGTGGCCATCGTCCATTTCGACCGCTGGTACTTCTGGCTGCCGTTCGCCTTCGTGGCCGGATTCGCCGTGTTCGACTTCACGGTGCTGCTCCACGAGGTCGTCCATCGCGCGGTGTTAGTAGAAGCGCGCGACCGCGCCTATCGCGTTCTCGGCCTGCTCTACGCGGTGCCGAGCGGCATCTCGGCGTCGCAGTTCACCCGCTGGCACCTCGATCATCACCTCGCCCTCGGCTCGGACGTCGACGATCCCAAGCGCCACTACCTGTCGCCGAAGAAAAACGCCCGCTGGCTCAAGGCGCTCTACTTCACCCCGGCACTCTTCCCGATCTACTTCCGCGCCGCCGCGAAAGAGACCGCCGCGTACGAGCCGGAGCTGCGCCGGCGCATCGCCCGCGAGCGCCTCTTCACGATCGCCTTCCAGCTTTCGGTGCTCGCCGCGATCGCGTTCATCGGCGGCTGGGCCATCGCCTTCAAGCTCTACATCGTGCCGGTCTTCTTCATCTTCCCGATCGCCTTCGCACTGAACCGCCTCGGCCAGCACTACGACATCGACCCGTCCGACCCGGCCAAGTGGTCGACCCTGGTGAAGGCCTCCTGGTTCTGGGACGTCGTCTACCTCTTCTCGAACTACCACCTCGAGCACCACTACTTCCCCGGCGTCCCGTTCTACAACCTCCCGCGCCTGCAGAAGCTCCTGATGCCGTTCTACCGGAAGCGCGGCATGATCCCCCTCGGCTACGGCACGCTGATCTGGGGCTGGCTCGTGCTCAACCGCAAACCGCACGCGAACTGGGAGGATGCCGGGTCGGGTGTGGCGGTGGCGGCGACGGAGTAGGCCCTGGACTCCCTGATCGGTTCTGAAGCTCTGGACCTACCCCGACTAGCTTTTAAGCGAGGTTCGAAGCGTTCGATCAAACCGGCATGCGATCAGGTGATCGCTTTCTCCGTCAGCATCGAAACGATGTGCGCCGCGTCGAAACAAAGCTGGCAAGCATCAAAACGAATGCCATTTTCGGCGCTGCCACTCGTACCACGGTAAGAGCATTTGCATTGTTTCGACCCTCGCGAGCATCGTTTTGAAGCTCGCGAGCTTCATTTCGACGATCGCGTACTTCGTTTTGGAACTCATTTTGAACCACGGTAAGAGGGGCTTCATGATTTCCAGCATCAAACTGTAACCATGGTTTGATCACTCTCGCCGCCATGACGCGAACGCTCTTACCATGGCAAGAGCGTGAGGATCGTTTCGATCCTCGCGAGCATCGTTTCGAAGCGCGCGGGCATTGTTTCAATCTTCACTTAGCGTCATTCGAACCTCTGATCTTACCATGGCGAGATATTCTTGCTTCCTTTCAAGAATTAACTCTTACCATGGCGCGATAACTTGCATTGCTTCGGCCCTCACGAGCATCGTTCTGAAGGTCGGGAGCATCGTTTCGAAGCTCGCGTGCTTCGTTCTGAAGGTCGCGAGCATCGTTTCGAAGCTCGCGTGCTTCGTTTTGATATTCACGCTCTTACCATGGCGAGAGAGCGACGGAGTAAGTTGAACGCCCACCCTCGTCACGAGATCTCCGGCCACTGCATCGCCATCGACAGTCCAGGAACTCCCGCCAACTCCTCGGCATATGCGGAAGCCACATCCTCGAGCTCACGCGTCAACACCGCGTCGACCGACGTCCCCTCCCGCCGGGCCAGCTCCCGCAGCACGTCCCTCTGATACCGCGGGACTCGCGCTCGCAACTCCACCAACCGGATCGCCTCCGGCAGCACCGCTGCGGCGTCCTTCCCGAGCGCAGCTTCGATCACCGACTGCTCCCACTTCTGCATCGCCGCCGCGACCAGCTCCTCCCGCGTCATCCGCTCCCCGAGCGCCGTCCAAACCGCTACAATCGCTCCATCCTCGATCTCCCGTTTCAGCTCCTTGAGGGTGAACCCGAGCAGATCCGCCGCCGTCATGAGGGCGAAGTTCGGACGGGGAGAGAGGAAGATGTGACGGATGCGGGAGCGGGTGGGTTCGTCCATGAAGCCTCCACGTGATTACTCACATATGATTAATCCGTACGACTCATTTGTCAATAGCTGGAAGCGATGAAGGAAGAGATTCGGCGCGAAGGCGAGATCTTCGGCCCACATCTCCGCGCGCTGCGGCTCGCTCGCGGTTTGACCCAGACCGATCTCGCCGACAGGTCCCGCTCCAACCTCCAATTCATCAGCAAGTTGGAACGTGGCACCACGACACCCACACTCGGCATGCTGCTTCGCCTGGCGGAAGCTCTCGATTGCCGCGTCGCGGAACTCGTCGACGTCTTCGACCGCGGTCCGCGTGTGTTGGCAAAGTCGCGGAAAGACTGAGTTTTAGCTCCACGAGGTCGTGGGGGCAAACTCGACCCTCAAGATTCTCCGCTAATGCTTTGCCGGAGGAAAAGGTCGCTGAACAGAACCTTGACGATGACACTTCTCACAGATGATCACTATCTCATCCGCGAACACTACGAATAACCCGGGCCCTCCGTTCAGGGAGCTCGCCGCTTGCCAGGCCGTGCCGCAACCGTGACAGCGAACCCCCATGGAGGCGATTCCGGTGATGAAGGGTTGACGTGGTTCGGAGCTGCCAGTAAGCGCTCTGGATGTTTCATACCGCCATTGAATACCGAGAACCTCAAAGCCACTCGTCATCGAAGTTGGCCTTTGCTTGTTTCTTCGCTTCTACGCGATCAATCATGACATCGAATGCAGCAAGCTTAGCCGCCTGCTCGGTAGGATAGGACCGCGCGCTGGTCTTTCCATCCACGCCGTAGCCCCACTGGCCACGATACCTACCGCGCTTGATAGGGTAGACAACTACGTTGACATGCTCGACGTTAAGGTATGGGTTTCCCTTGCTTGATGTTCTCCACTTGCGATTTAGCCATCTACTGCGCCGGGCAACTCGGTTGTGGAGTTTCCGCTCTCGATCCGCTGGCCCAGTGTAGTCCTCTGACATCTTCTCAGCACAGACACAGCCAACCTGAAGCCCCCCTTGATACTCTGGATGCGACATCTCATGGACGTACCGGACGTTCTCTTGACCACACATTTCGCATTTGAACTCCGGGCTGCCAAGGTCGATGACGTCCATCCACGTCCAGCCTCGATGGGGAATGCCAGGAATCTCCCAACGATTCACCGCGAGATTCTCTCACAATCCGTCTACCTGACGGCACGCGCTCGCCAACATGCGTCGCGGGTCCAAGCTCGCGTCCCTCCCGGCGACATCCTCGGTGACAAGAGCAGCTTCGGCGGAGTGCCATCGATAGTTTCCGCCGGTGTGCTGCTATTCGGAGGTGGGCCGCCTGTTAGTACCGAACCTTAAGCCACTTGCAGACGACGAACCTCCGCACAGAAGGTTTTCGACGCACCTCGTTCAGAAGATTCCAGTAGCACGCTTTCGCGAACTCCGAAGTGATTGCGCTTGGTATCGTGTAGCGGTATCTCCTCGGTGTCTCGGTCGGCGGATCGTCAAACACGACTCTGCTATGATACTCAGGCTGCAGGTACTCGTGGATGCCCCAACGGATATTGTTGAGAAACTCCGCAATCGTACTTGCGTGATAGTTAAAGAATCGTCATGAAAGCGCTGGTAAAAATCTTCAAACCCGAGGAGCGATTCTTCGACCGAAATAACGACGCCACTCTTTTCGAGTATCGCGCGCAGTTCTTCGGCAACGCCCACGGCGCGGAGGAAGTTGTGTTTGCATAAGTCACCGCACATTTTCAGAAACGTGAACCGTGTGACCTTTAGAATCTCCTGCCTTTCGATCGACGGCATCCAGATATCGACCTCGACCTTTTCTTCAAGCCATCTGGTAAACGCTGCCGTCGAGTCCCGAAGCAGCTCTACCGAGCCGTTGACGTCGAAAGACGGTGCAGCGCCAATCGCACGCAACCCGGCGAGATACGATTTTTGAGTGACTGGAGCTCTTTTGTCAGTCTTCGACAAGAAATCCGCCAACACTAAATTGAAATACTTTTGATGTGTTCCTGCGTGGAACAGGATGTTCGAGTCTGGGTCGATACCCAGCAAATCGAAGATCTCAAAATTGACGATCGAATCGATCAAGTCAACGACCGCTTTCAGGAGAACAACTTCCTCTTCGACGGTGTTCATCGCCGAGATGGTTGATCAGGACCAAACAGCCAAGGGCAAAAGGCGTGACGCTCCGGCTCCGCCTGTGGAACCGATGAAGCAAGCGTCAAGACGACGGTACTGATTCGCAAGAATCAGCCGTTCCGTTTTCGTGGGCGACATATCATCGCCCTCCCAACGCCGCATGAATCCTCTCGATTCGCCGTTTCACTTCCGAGGCTTCCTCGTTCGAGACTTTTGGCGTCACGCCTTCGATAACGCGAAACGCCTTCTTTCCCGCGATGTACTCGAAATCCGCGCGAAGTTCGCCATCTTTGAAGTCTTCCGCCGCGAGTACCAGGACGATCTCTTCCCACGCCCGCCTGACGCGAACCGGCAACGGCTCGTCGCCGTAATTCATCATGGCTACACCGTTCCTGAACTTCTCCGCGATGTAGCTGTCGTTTTTCTGCATCGTTCTCCCGCGAGCGCCCGGCCTCAGCCGTTCGACGATTCTTCAAACCTTCTGCCTCGTGATTTCTTCCATCAGCGCTCGCTCGCCCACGTCGGGTGTCTTTCTGGAAAATCAACTTAGAGACAACTCGGACCATGGTTAAGTTGAGTTTCCAGACACGACCCGAACTTCCCCGACCCCACGGCGTCGGAGTAAGATTCAGCTCATGACTTCGTTCTCGATCGATCTGGCCGACGATACGGCAACCGCTCTTCGCGAGATTGCCGAAGAAACGGCGGAGACGCCGGACAGGCTGATCCGCCGTGCAGTCGAGGAGCTGGTGGCCGACTACATCGACGGTCGCATTGCGATGCAGCGTCTCGCCGACCCGTCTGATTCGATGATCTCCTCTGAGGAGCTGCGGCGCCGTCTTGCGGAAGATTGAGTACAAGGCATCGGTAGGTCGCGAACTGCGCCGGCTAGACCGTCACGTCGCGGCGCGCATCGTGGACAAGATCGAACGGGATCTGGCATCGCCCGACCTGCGCCCCGTTCCGCTGAGTGGTCCATTCGAAGGGTTGTTCAAACTCCGCGTCGGCGACTATCGCGTGATCTACGCGCTTTCCGCAGACAGCGTGCAGGTCATCCGCATCGCTCACCGGCGCGACGCGTATCGCTAGCCGGGAAACTCCGTCGCGAACTCCAGCGCGGCCACGATGTCATCGGTGGTCACGCCGTATTCGTCGATGATCTCCTCTCGCGTCATCCCGCCAGCGAGGCTGCCGAGGATGCGCGCGACTGGGACTCTCGTCCCTCGAATCACCGGTTTGCCGTGCTGCACCGCGGGATCGATCGAAATGCGGTCCGACATGCAGTGATTGTAACGCCAGGCGTCTACAGCAGCCCCGTCAACACCAGGTCCGCGATCTGATCCGCGCTATCCCCCAGGTTGTACTCCTTCTCCGACAGGATCCACGACGTCACCATCTCGTCGAGGATGCCGAAGACTGCTTTCGCGCCGAGTTGCGGGTGGATCGTCCGGCGGAAGCTGCCGTCCGACTGGCCGTGCTCGATCATCTTTCGCAGCATGTTGAGGTAGTCGGCCACCTCCTGCTGGGAGAGAAGGCTCATGAACTTGAGACTGTGCCGCAGCTCCACCTGCGCCACGATCGCCAGCGACCGGTCGCGGCCGAGCGTTTCCAGGTGGTGGCGGATG
>JADGNY010000139.1 GCA_017883235.1 Thermoanaerobaculia bacterium
GTTTCACGCGTACGTCATTCGCGCGCCTTCGAGCGCTCTCGGACCAGCGTCGGTAAATCGCGCATATTTCGTAAAGCGCCCCCCTCATCCGCCTTCGGCGAAGACGAAGAGAGTTGCAAGCCTCTCGAGGGAACAATTGAAGTGAGCGTGTGAGAAATGCCGGCCTAGGACGATCCGCCCTTTTTCCCCAGAAGCGAGATCAGCCCGTCTGACAGCGTGCCGCGCCACTGTTCGTAGTCGTGTCCGCCGTCCAGCTCGCGGTAGTCGACGTCGTATCCCTTCATCTGAAGGACGTCGCGAAGCTCGCGATTCGATCCCAGCATGGCGGCGCCGAGGTCGTAACGGCCGATGCTGATGTAGAAACGGATCGGCAGTTGCTTCTCCCGTTTGAACATCTCGATCAACATCCCCGTCTCGTGCGGATAGGGCGGCCTGACGCTTTGCCAATCGCTGGTGACCCAATACGCGCCCGATTGCGAGAGAACGTTGCCGATGGCTTCGGGATGGTTGAACGCGCACCAGCTCGCGGAAAAGCCGCCCAGGCTCGATCCCGCGACGACGACGCTGCCGGCTCCCGGCAGGATCGCATAGTGCGCGCGCGCCCACGGCACGACTTCGCCGGCGATGAAATCGGCGAAGGGCTTGCTTCCGGTGAGGTCACGATTCCGCTTCCCCATCGTCCAGATCAGCACCGCCACCGTCGGACCGATTCTCTTCGTCGCGATCAGATTGTCGAGGATGACCGGCGCCGGAATGGCCGCATCTTCACCGCCGGGCCGTCCGCCGTACGTGACGCCGTCGAAAATGATCAGCAGGTTGCATGGCACCTTGCCGTCGTATCCCGCGGGCGTATAGACGGTCACCGTACGCTCCTCGGAGAGGACCGTGCTCTTGATCGTGGCCTCAACCGTGTTCCCCTTCGGAACACCTTCTTTGGCCACGATGTCCTGCTGCTTTGGAGCATCCGGCATCTCGAGGAGCCATGGACCGCGTTGAATAGCCTCGGCGATCTCCACTTCACCGTTCGGCCCCGAACGGTGCACTTCGCGAAGGGTGAACGAATATTCGAACCGTGCATCGTTCGCAACGAGCTGCGTCCCGAGAAAGAGATTCGTTCTTCCCAGCCGCCGCATGACCACGCCGAAGTCCGGCCCGCCGTACAGAACGACTCTCTCCGTGTCGCGGTCTCCGGGGCAGACATACGTGATGCGCGTTTCCGATGCGCTGACGGGAGTGGCGTCGATCACCGGCGTCTTCCCCTTGCGCGCGGCGACGAATCGATCGGCGGCGGTGGGATCGGTGATCGATTCCTCCCACAAATCGAAAAGAGCCTTCACGGGGTACGCCTGCCGGGCCAGCCGCCTGGCATTGGCCGCGGGCGAAACCAACTGCTCGATCTTCACCGCGTACCGTCCCGGCTTGGCGTTCTTGTCCGCGGCATGAACGACGAATCGGTACGTGCCGCCGTGCGATGCCGTCACATCGATCGGCTCGGAACCCTTCTCGCCGTTCGGACTGTCGATGTGCGCGATCTGCTGACGGTCCGGCCCAAAAACGTCGATGACCAGATCGACGCCGTCCTGATCGATCTCACCGATGATCGCCGCGCCGCTGTCGAGTTCCGCCGTGTAGACATGCTCCTCCGACAGCCCGAGTGACCGCTCCAGGATCATGCCCTGGCTCAGTACGGTGCTCCCGACCGATTGCCCCGCCACGCTCGCGGCGATCAGGAGCAAGGACGACGCACACATCACCCTCCCGAGCGCATTCCGGAATCGAATTGTCATGACATCTCCATTCTCTCGAGTTGCTTCAGATGAGACGCTGTTCGCGCGACAAGGTTTGAAGGATCAATGATTGGGGGTCTCTGGGTCTCGGCGGCGTGGCTCCTCTTTACACCGCGAGACCGCGCAACCCCGAGACCGCGCTACCGCGACACCCGAAACCGCGTTACTTCTGGCACACTTCGTTCGTACTCTGCACGATATGACGCGACTTCTTCCTGATCCCGAGCTCGACCGGATGGTTCGTGAGCTCAATGAGCACGAGGCGGCAGCCGAGGCTGTCAGTCGTTCGCCGTGGCCGGCGGCGCAGGTGCCGAGCGGTAATCCGCTGGAGGCGTTGCTGATCGACGTCGCGCGGCGCGGGGCGAGCGATCTGCTCATCATCGCAGGCGCGCCGCCGGTCTTCCGCGTCGGAGGGCACCTCCTGCGCGGCGCTGGCGCACCCCTTTCCGGCGATGAGGTGGCCACGCTGCTCGACACCTTCCTCACGCCGCGCGTCCGCGAACGGATCGTCGACGACGGCGCGGTCGACTTCTCGCTGCGGCTGGCCGCGCCGGCGGAGGTCGATGAGCGCATCTGGCGCTTCCGCGTCAACATTCACCGCCAGCGCGGAACCCTTGCCGCCGCCATCCGCGCCCTGCCGCTTGCGATCCCGACGATCGCCGAGCTGAATCTCCCGCCAATCCTCGGCGAGCTGGTCAAGCCGACCCGCGGTCTGGTCCTCATCTGCGGCCCGACCGGAGCGGGGAAGACCACGAGTCTGGCGGCGATGATCGGGGCCATCAATCGCGCCGAGTCCCGACACATCATCACCATCGAAGATCCGATCGAATACGAGCATCGCAACGCCCAGTCGATCATCGAGCAGGTGGAGGTTGGCCGCGACGCCCCTTCCTTCGCCTCGGCATTGCGCGCGGCGCTGCGCCAGGATCCCGATGTCGTCCTGGTCGGCGAGATGCGCGATCTGGAGACCGTGGCCACGGCGCTGACCGCCGCCGAGACCGGGCACCTCATCCTCTCCACGCTGCACACCGGCGATGTGGCCCAGGCCATCCACCGCATCGTCGACGTCTTTCCGCCCGGCCAGCAGACGCAGATCCGCCAGCAGCTTTCTCTGAGCCTGAACGCCATCGTCGTCCAGCAGCTCCTCCCCGCCTCGGTGGGCAATGGACGCGCCGTGGCCGTGGAGCTGTTGCTGGCCAACGCCGCCGTCCGCAATCACATCCGCCGCGACAAGATGGAGAACCTCGTCAGCGAGATCACTCTCGGCAAGCGCCAGGGGATGATCTCCATCGAGGATTCGCTGGCGAGACTGGTGCGGAAAGGGGTCATCACGCTGGACGATGCCCGGATTCGCTCCGCGCGGCCGGAGGAGCTGGAAAGCCAGCTGCGTACGTAATCAGGTGCTGCGTGTGCCGATGAGCGGGGGCACGGTCAGGATCCTGCCGGTATGACGGAGATCCTGACCATGCGCGTCAGGCTTTGGCGACGCCGCGATAGCGGCATAAAGAGGGTAGCCAGAGGTGCGAGCGCTTTTTGCGAGCACCTCTGGTTGCGGTGTGCATTGAAATCGTGCCGCGTCAGCGGCACTGGATGAGTGAGACGAACGGGACGATTGCGAACGACTTCCAGTGCCGCTGACGCGGCACAAAATTCATAACATCCGATTCCAGGGGTGCTCGCAAAAAACGCTCGCACCCCTGGCTACCGTCTTGTTGCCGCTAGCGCGGCAAAGGTCCTGACCCTGCGCGTCAAGGTAGACTCGATTGCCGCATGCGCAGATGGACCGACATCGCCCTCGTCGCCGCGGTCTCTCTTGCCACGAACTTCGTCTACTTCTTCTACGCCGCCGCCGACTACTTCTACCCCGATTCGTTCACCTATCTGACGCCGGCGCGCAGTCTTCTCCACGGCCTCGGATTCGTCGACGCCAACGGCGTCATCGACACGCTACGCACGCCCGGCTATCCGCTGCTTCTGGCGGCCTTCGGGCTCCACGTAGTACCGGTTATCGTCTTCCAGCATCTGCTGAACGCCGCGGTGGCCGTCGCCGTCTATCTCCTGGTGATCCGAAGGCTTGGCAGCCGCCTCATCGCTCTGACCGCGGCGATTCTCTTCGCCATCGATACGCCGACGCTGCACTACGCGAACAAGATCCTGTCGGAGACGTTCTTCACCGCCATGCTCTTCGCCGTCTTCGTGCTCGTCGTACACGCGCGCAACTTGCCGCTGGCCGGCGTGCTTACGGGATTGCTGGTGCTCATCCGGCCGGTGGCGATCGTCTACTTCGTCGTAGTGATGCTCTGCCTTGCGCTGCGGCGCGTGCGGATGCGCACGATCGCCGTGTATGCGGTGCTGGCGCTCGTGTTTCCGGTCTCGTGGCAGTTGCGCAACCTGCATCACACCGGCGTCTTCACGATCTCATCGGTCAAGGGAGTCAACCTGCTGGGCTACCGTGCCGCGGGAGTGCTGGCGATCGAGGACGATGGCGATTTCGATTCCGATCTCGCCGCCGAGATGAAGGGACTGCAGGCCGATGCCGACACCGAGATCGAGGCCAGACTGCACATCCCCGACGCCGAAAGGCTGCCGGGCGCGGTGCGCAGCCAGTACTACTCGCAATTCGCATTACGCGTGCTGTGGCAGCATCCGCGCGCCGCGGTCATGCTCACGCTGCGCGGGCTTCTGGTGAATATCTTCGACAGCCAATGGGACGAGATAGAGGGCGTCAGCCGGTTTCCGGCGGCCATCGTCCAGCGCGGGCTGGATGCGTTCACCGCCTGCTGCTTCGTCTTCGCCGTCATCGGTGCCGCCGCGCTCTGGCGGCGCGATCGCGACCTTGCCGTCGTCATCGCCGGCACCGTCGTCTATTTCCTTCTCATCTCCGCTGGCGGCGAAGCGGAGCCGCGGTTCCGGGTTCCCGTCATCCCCCAATACATGATCGCAGCGGCGTGCGGGGTGGAGGCGGTTAGACGCGGTCTCGGGCGTCCTACGGCGCTGACCGGCGGCGAGACGCCGCCGGGCCAGCCGGCGAGACGCCAGCGCTCCGTTGTTATCTTTGAAACGCGTAGCTCAACTTGAAGAACAACTGCCGGTCGGAGAGGAGGAAACTGCGGCGGTAGATGCGGTTGGCGGGGTTGGTGTTGTCGACCTCCTCGTTCACGTCGCGGATGTCGCCGTAGCCGAGGTAGAGGACGCTCTGCCAGTTCACCTTGTAGGCGAAGAGGAACTGCGAGGAGAGGTTGCCGCTGCGCAAGGGAAGGTCGACACCGTAGATCAACGGGTTCTGGCTCGTGCGCTGATTCTGCACGACCGCGCGGATGAACATCCGCGGGGAGAACATGTACTGCGCGCGCACGCGCTCGACCTGCGCGGTGAAGAGGCGGCCTTCCGCGCCCGTCGGGGCAGTCTCATTCAGCCACTGCAGGATGTCGGTCGTCGTCACGGTCAGGCGCGAGGTCGGCCGGAGCTGCGCGCTGAAATTGATCAACGCGCCGTGGCCGAGGCGGTTGTTGAAGAAATCGATGTCCTGACCGACCCAGCCCTGGATTGCAACCTGCGGAATGAGACGGCTCACCCCGAACTGAAAGGTGTAGTTGAGCTGGTTGCGGGTCAAGACCTTGCCGTCGTTGCGGAAACTCTCGTTGAAGAACTTGATCTGCGTGAAGGAGCGGAACTTGCCGTCGGCGCCGAAACCGGCGCCGCGGAGACGGTAGAGCATCGAGCCATCCTGCTCGGAGTCGTACTCCGCCATGGCGAACGTCCGCTCGCGGCTGAAGAAACCCTTCGGGTGGATGGTGTAGCCGGCCTCGCCGTAGTTGGCGCGGTAGCCGACCTGAGGAACGAAGCCCTGATCGGCGCGGAAGTCGTTGCCGTAGTCCTTGAACTCGGAATAGAGATCGAGCTTCGGGGTCGAATGCGACCACCAGAGATCGGAGCCGAACGACGACATCTTGCGCCCGTCCCACTCACTGGCCAGGTCGGGACGGTTGGGGGTGAGGCTCTGGCTGACGAGGAACTGGCCGGTGAGGGTCTCGGTCTCGTTCGGTTTCCACTGGAAGTCGGGGCCGAAGACACGGTTGTGGGCGCCCCCTTCGTATTCGCGGTCGGTGAAGAGGAAGCTGGCGAACGACTTGCCGCCGAAATCGTGACGCCAGCGGCCGATGGCGTCCGTGGCGCCGAAATCCTGATTGGCGAACGTCGATCCGGTGGGCGACGGGATGATGACCGACCCGCCGCCGCGGTCCTGAGCCACGAGCAGGGTGTAGCTGTCGTGCCCGTTGTTGCCGGAGTCGCGCAGACCCCATCGCGGCGAGGTGATGGTGCGCGTGTAGACGGCCTGAATCGGCGTGGAGAAGAGCTCGACGCGCTCGAGGAAGAAGGGCCGCTTCTCGGGGAAGAAGATGGCGAAGCGCTGGTTGGTGGAGATCGCCGCGGTGTCCGATTCGACCTGCGAGAAGTCGGGGTTTACAGTGGCATCGATGGCGGTGTGCTCGTTCGGCGTGTACTTCACGTCGAGGCCGCCGTCGCCTTTGGCGGGACGGTTGAGAAGGTTGTTGCTGCCGTTGCCGCGCAGGCTCCCCTCTTCTTTCGCCGACACGTACGGCGCCACCACGATGTGGCCGCCGGTCGGCAGACCCTCGAAGCCGCTGACCTTGTTGAAATTGCAAACGAAGCAATTCGCGCCGCGCGGCAATTTGTGGTCGAAGATCTGGTAGCGCCGCTCGCGCGGCATGTTGCGGTACAGAATGATCCCCCACACCTGCGGCGTCTTCTGCTGGTAGCGAAGCGATGAGAAGGGGATGCGCAGCTCCAGGATCCAGCCGTCGGGCGTTCGCTTCACCGCCGAGTCCCAGAACAGGTCGGGCGACGAGTCCTCATTGCCGCTGGCGTCATCCTGACTGGCGTCGTACTGCGTGCCGGCGGCGTTGACGAAGAACTCCATGGCCGTCTTGCCGTCGTTGCGCGTGTCGAGGATGACGCCGGCAAAGTCGTCGCTGTTGCCGCTGATGCCGTCATGATCGCCGAGCTGCGCCCGGATGTCCGCGGGATTGTCGAACGAGTGGATGGCCGCGTAGAAGAAACGGTCGTCGTAGGTGATGTAGCCGACCGTCTTCACCTTCGGCTCGGTGTTGTCGCCGGGATTGGTCTCGTACCACGTCTCGGAGGTGAGCGCGCCCTGCCACCCGGGATCGGAGAGATCGCCGTCGATGGTGATCGGCCCGGCGGCACGGTGGATCGTCCGCGCCGGCGCCGCATCTTCAGCGTAAACAGAGGAGGCAACGGCTATGACGAGAAGGAGGAGGGCAAGGAAGCGGTACACGGACGGGTGAGACGTAGCGGATGGAGGAAAGTTAGCCTTCGTTCGCATATTGCGGAGGTGATACGAAGGGGTTCGTAAGAGGTTGCAGCAGAACGGAGCGCTGGCGTCTCGCCGGCTGGCTCGGCGGCGTCTCGCCGCTGACGTGGATAACAGGTCCCAGTGTGGCGTCTTGCCACGCCGGCGCCGAGACGGCGCCGGGCCAGCCGGCGAGACGCCAGCGCTCCTACAAACCCAGCAACGCCACCGCCTCCCCCGCATCCACGGGCGGCGAGAAGTAGAAGCCCTGCGCGTAGTCGATGCCGAGGTCGCGCATGCGCTGGACCTGGTCGGCGCTTTCCAGACCTTCCACGGTTACGTCCATACCGAGGATGCGGGCAAGGTTGCTGATGGTGCGGACGATCTCATCGTTTCGCCGGTCGCCGTTCGTGGAGATGAAGGAGCGGTCGATCTTGAGCGTGTCAAAGGGGAACTGGCGGAGAGAGCTGAGCGACGAGTAGCCGGTGCCGAAGTCGTCGAGACTGATGCCGACTCCGGTCGCGCGCAGACGTTCCAGCAGCTCCGCCGCGGCCTCGGGGTTTTCGATGACCACACTCTCGGTCACTTCGAGATGCAGCCGGCCGGCATCAACGCCGCTCTCGTCCAGCGCTACGGCGATGTGCTCGAGCAGATTGGGTTGCAGGAATTGCTTTGCGGAGAGGTTGACGTGCATGTGCAGCGATTCGTTGTCGGGATAGCGTTTCTGCCATTCCGCGAGCTGTCGCAGCGCTTCGCGCAGGACCCACTGGCCGATCGGCAGAATCAGCCCGGTCTCCTCGGCGATGGGAACGATTTCATCCGCGGCCACGAGCTCGTCGCCCCGCTGCCAGCGGAGCAGCGCCTCGAATCCCACCACCTTCGCGGTGACGAGCGACACGATCGGCTGGTAGTGAACGCGCAGCTCCCCGCGCTCGATCGACCGCCGCAGCTCCGTCTCGAACTTCAGCAGCTTGACGGCGCGGTCGTGCATGGTCTTGTCGAAGACCTCATGGATTCCGCGGCCGCGTGATTTGGCGCGGTACATGGCGATGTCGGCATCGCGAAGGACGTCGTGCGGCCGTTCGTAGCCGGTGACGCTGAGCGCGATGCCGATGCTGGCGGTGGTGAAGATCTCGTTTTCGCCGACGCGGAAGGGAACGCGCAACGCTTCCTGGATGCGCTCGGCCGTGCGTACGGCGTCGGCGAGGTGATCGATCTCGAGAAGGATGGTGAATTCGTCGCCGCCGAGGCGGGCCACGGTGTCGGTTGCGCGCAGGGCGATGAGCAGCCGTTCGGCGACGCTGATGAGCAGCAGGTCGCCGAGCGCGTGTCCGAGGCTGTCGTTCACGACCTTGAAGCGATCGAGGTCGAGAAAGAGGACGGCGAACTGGTGCCCGGAATGACGGCGCGCGCGCTCCATCAGCCGGCCAAGGCGGTCCATGAAAAGCGCCCGGTTCGGCAGGCCGGTGAGCGCGTCGTGAAAGGCATCGTGCGTGAGCCGGTCGATGGCCACCTTCCGCTCGGTGATGTCGGTCTGTGATCCGGCGATGCGCGTCGCGACGCCGGAGGCGTCGCGTACGGCTACGCCGCGCGCCAGCATCCAGCGATACTCGCCGCCCTTGCAGCGCATGCGGTGCTCATGCTCGATGCTCGGCGTGGCACCGTGGCGGTGGGCATCGATGTCGGCGCGGAGCTGGGCCACATCGTCCGGGTGCACGCGCGAGAACCATTCGTCGGGCGAGTCGCTGATCTCGCTCTCCGGGAATCCCAGCATCTCTTTCCAGCGGCCGGAGTAGTAGACGCTGTCGACGCCGAGGTCCCAGACCCAGAGGCCGTCGTTGGCGCCGCGCGCGGAGAGGGCGTAGCGCTCCTCGCTCTCGCGCAGCGCTTCGAGCGTGCGGTTCTGCTCGAGCGAATAGCGGATCGACCGCTCCAGAATCTGGGAATCGATCTGACCTTTGACCAGATAGTCGGCCGCGCCGGCTTGCATGGCCGCGATGTCGACGTCGCCGTCGCCCTGACCGGTGAGCAGGATGATCGGGCGCAGGCAGCCGGCGGCGCGCGCCTCGCGCAGAACTTCCAGGCCATCGTGCTCGCCGAGGCGGTAGTCGACGAGATAGACATCATGTTGCCCCTTGCCCATCGCATCGAGTGCTTCATCGAACGTGGTGACCCAATCGAGTGCGAATCGGATTCTGCGACTGTCGGTGAGAAGGTCGCGGGTAAGGACGTAGTCGTCTTCGTCGTCTTCGACCAGCAGCAGCCGGATCTCCCGGGTGCCGATCAACGCGGGGGCACTCCCGGGGGCAGCTCGACGATCTCGATCCAGTAGCGGCCGATCTCTTTCATCACTTCGACGAGATCGTGAAAGTGGACCGGCTTGGTAATGAATGAATTCGCGCCGAGGTCGTAGGTCCGGTAGATGTCCTCCTCGGCCTTCGACGTCGTCAGGACGATGACCGGGATGCGGCGAAGCTTCGGATCGGCCTTGATCTCGCGCAGCGCCTCCCGTCCGTCTTTCTTCGGCATGTTGAGATCGAGCAGGATGAGACCGGGCGCCGGCGCCGAGGCAGGATCGGCGTAACGGCCGCGTTGGTAAAGGTAGTCGAGCAACTCCTCTCCGTCTTCGACGAAGCGGAGATCGTTGACCACCCGGCTCTCGGCAAGGGCGTCGGACGACAACATGCGGTCTTCTTCGTCGTCGTCAGCGAGAAGAATGACGATCGGTTTTGCGTGTGCGGCCATATGCTCCTTTAGAAGCGAATGTTGAATGTTGAATGTTCAATGTTCAATGTTCAATGTTCAATGTTCAATGTTCAATGTTCAATGTTGAATGGATCACCACACCAGACAACTCATTCAACATTCAACATTGAACATTCAACATTGAACATTCAGCATTTGACTTTGCTTTTCATCCTACGTGCCTCACCGGCAACGTAACCACAAACCGTGCCCCTGCCCCCGGCACACTGCTCGCCTGGATCTCGCCGCCGTGACGGTGCGCTATTTTGCGGCAAATCGCCAGACCGATGCCGGTTCCTTCATAGGCGGCTCGTCCGTGAAGCCGCTCGAACATCGTGAAAATGCGGTCGGCGTACTTTTCCTCGAAGCCGATTCCGTTGTCGGAAACGGTGATCTCCACAGTGTTATTAAACACCTTACCGGAGATCTCGACGCGCGGAGGAAGATCGGGCCGGTGAAACTTCAGGCCGTTGCCGACGAGGTTCTGCAGGAGCTGGCGCATCTGCAGGGCGTCGGCATCGATCGCCGGCAGCACGCCGACGATGACTTCGCCACCTGCCTGGTGGATTCGGACCTCGAGATCGTGGACGACCTCGCGGGCGATCTCCTGAAGGTCGACCGCCGTGAATGGCTGTGCTTTCGTGGTGATGCGCGAGAAGACGAGCAGGTCGTTGATCAGCGCCTGCATCCGGCCGGCTGCCTTCTGCATCCGGTCGAGGTAGTCGAGTCCATCGCCCACCAGCGTCTCGGCGTACTTCACTTTCAGCCGGTCGCCGAAGGCCTGGATCTTCCGCAGCGGCTCCTGCAGGTCGTGCGACGCAACG
This sequence comes from Thermoanaerobaculia bacterium, assembly GCA_017883235.1. Taxonomy (GTDB): domain Bacteria; phylum Acidobacteriota; class Thermoanaerobaculia; order Gp7-AA8; family Gp7-AA8; genus JADGNZ01. The sequence continues at coordinate 10,692 of JADGNY010000139.1, forward strand.
TATGCGAAGTCTTCGAGCTCGCGGTTGCTCTGCTGCAACTGGACGGTGAAGTCGCGCATCTCCTGCTCGACGAGCTTGCGCTCCCGGATGTCGCGGACGATGACGACGGCGCCGCCTTCGAGCTCGCGCTCGTGCAGCGAGGAGACGGAGATGCTGACGTCGATCCGCTGGCCGTTCTTCGTGCGGAAGACGCGCTCTTCATCCCTGATGGGAGCGCGGCGAAGCATGTCGTCCAGCGTCATCGAGAAGCTGGCCTCGGGGTCGACGTATTCGAGAGTGTCGATGGTCTTACCGAGGATCTCGGACTCCGCGTAGCCGAACAGCTTGCGCACGGCCTCGTTGGTGATCCTCACCCTGGCCTCGGCGTCGATGACGAAGAGCGCGTCGGCCATCGTGTCCAGGATCTCGCCCGCGGCCCGCGCCGCGGTGATGTTCTGGAAGCGATGGCTTCGGATCGAGCGCCAGGCGAAAGCAACGAAGACGAAGACCGGCACATAACCGATGGGCCGGTGATCGACGCCGGTCATCGGGATGAAGTCGACGACGGAGAGATAGACGATGGCGAAGCTGGCGATCAGATTGAGGATGCGCCGGCGGCGGCGCTCGTCGTGCGTCCGCCGGTATTCGGCCGCGTACGCGAACATCTGCATCGCCAGAACGGCGAAGAAATAGATGAAGAAGAATGGGCTGCCCCGTCCGGTGCGCGGGTAGCTTCCCCACGAAAACTGCCGTGTTCCGTCCAGGATGACGTCGGTGGCCAGGATGAGAGCGGCGAAGAGCGCCGCGGCGAGCCAGGCACTCAGGACGATGGCGCGGTGGCGCACATACGATCGGATCGACGTGGCGGTGAAGTCATAGACCGCGGCCGGCAGAAATGCCACCGAGGCGATGGCCAGCCGCCCGAACATCGCCGCCAGCGATGCGGAGGTGGTCGAGAACATCGCCGCAAATCCGAGGAACCATCCGGCCACGAGAAAAATCATCAGGCAGAACAGCCGGGCCACGCGCGAAGCGCGCTGGCGCCGCAGGATCACGCTCGCCAGCGCCACGAGCACGACGCACATCACCGCCCACGGAAGGGCGGCGAGGCGGAAGTTGAAGGGCACGGAACATTGTAAGGGGAGGGCGCGGCGACTCAGGGATTTTGGCCGAAGTCATCCATAATGATCGGCATCCCTTAATCGCCAATGTCTTCAGACGACCTCTTCCCACGTCGTGTCACCCGGCTGGCCCGGGAAGATCCTGCGCGCGCCATCGTGCAGTTGTGGCTGCATCTGCGGCATCAAGGGAACCTGGAGCAGGGATTCGAACGCGCTGCATGCAAGAGCCAGGCAGAGCAGGGTCTCCGTACACTCAAGAACGGCGGCGATCTGCCGCCCCTTCATCCCGCCGCCGCTCTGCGAGCCGTGGACTCGTATTTGGCATTCCTCGACTCAGGACGCGAAACTCGAACGCGTCGCGTGGATGAGAAGACGCCGGAGGCCGATGCTTTCTGGCTTGTTCCCCGCCGCGCCGGCTGGAGCAGCCGCATCGCCAACAGTCAGGCCGGCCATGTCGAATTCTGGCTGCGGCACCATCAGGTGGTTCCGGTCAACCATCGAGGAATTCGAATCCATTTGACGCAGCCGCCAAGATCTCTCCGCAAACCGCGCGACGAGATGCTCTTTCTGGCAGGAGGTTTCATCGATGGAGTCCTGCCCCTGTGGAACAACGCTTCTCCCTATCATTGTCTCGTCCTTACCAACCCGAATGAGCGCTGGCAATCGGTCGAAAGCCTGTTGACGACGGCCGCGGAACGTGGCGCGTCGATCGTCGTGCTCCCGGAGTTGACCGTTGACGCCGAGGTGCGCGAGAGGCTTTGTGCCTGGCTTCGCCAGAAGCGCCAGAGATCCCCATTCGATCTGGTGGTGGCTGGAAGCTTTCACGAAGAAAGCGATGATTCCCGGCGCAACGTTGCCTATATCTTCGACGACTTCGGAAACGAATTCTTCCGGCACGTGAAACTCCGGCCGATGCGCGCCATGCCCGGTGGTCACACGGTTGACGAGAAGATCAACGGATCCGCCGAGGTATCGCTAATCCAGGCATGGTTCGGACTGATTGGAGTAGCCATCTGCCTCGACTTCTGCGAGTCGGGTGATACACCGGTCACAGACCTCTGGCGGGCGGCAGGGCCCGCGTTAATGCTCGTGCCGTCAATGGGGGCCGACGCGACGAATCACGCTCATGACGAGAAGGCACGCGCGCTGGCCCTTCAGCATGGCACCGCAACCGTCGTGGCATCCCAGCATCCCGAAGCGAGAGAGGCACTTGGACTGTTTTGGGATTCCAACGGAGCCCTCACCAAAGCGCGTCCCGCCTTGGAAGGCGTGCTGCGGTGGACGAAGCCCTGAACAATTCTATACAATCGCGTCGTGAATGTTCAGAACATTTCAGACTTGTTAACCGAAGGGCCCGGCGAGCTACTCGACCGCTCGCTGGAAGAGTACGCGACCCTGATTCGCCAAGCCGATGAGATTCTCCCCGAGCACCTCGAAGCAGTGGATTACGCCGTCCGCCACACCGTGCTCCGCTTGTTCATTCGGTCCGCCGGCGGCGCCGCCGGGGAAGAGGAGCTTGAAAAGGTGCACGACGGGCTGCGCCGGCTGGTACCCGTGGCACGTGAATCGGAACTGGCGCCCTGGCTACCGCGCTGGCGCGCCTTTGCAGACCTGATCGAGTCACGCCTCGCCGTCCTCGACAATCAGGATCCAGCGGCCGTGAGAAGCCTCGCTCACTCCTCGGCAATCCTCGACCTCGTCGGCCGGAAACCTGGACTCAAACAGTCCGATATCGGCGAACGCCTCCACCTCAAGCCAGCGAACTTGAGCCGTATTCTTAACGTGCTCGAGGCCCATGAGCTGATCGAGCGGCAGAGCGTCGGACGCGAACGGAGGGTGAACCTTGGTCGCCTCGGCAGGCCAGCGGCAGAGCCGGTAGCCAAGGGCAATGTGAGGCGAGGTAGAGACTATCTTTCGGCAACCGAGGCCGCCTGATGACTCAGGCCTCTGCCCACATCACGACGTTCTACAGCTTCAAAGGGGGAGTGGGCCGGAGCCTGCTGCTGGCAAACGTCGGATGGCATCTGGCCGACCGGCGGCACGTGCTGCTCTGGGATCTGGACATCGAGGCCCCCGGCCTTCATCGAATCCCCGCTCTCCGGCCGCCGAAGGTCGATCGTGGCTTCTTCGAATGGCTGGCAGAGTGGGCTGGGGCTTCCGAGATACGAGAGAAAAAGGTTCTCGCCAAGAACGATGCAGCGTCGCTCCGGCGCCTGGTGCTGCCGGTGCCGGGCCGCCACAACCTGTCGATCCTTCCGGCGTTTGGCGACCGCGCCGACTTCGCCCAACTCTACGCGGAAGGTCCGTGGCGCCGCCTGCTGGTCGACGAACCAGCCCTCGGACTTGCACTCTTCGACGCCGTCCTCGCCACTCTTGGGGAAGAACGTGAGCACATCCTGATCGACTCCCGCACTGGGATCACCGATATCGGCGGGTTTCTCACGGCCTTGCTGCCTCACGTCACCGTGCTGGTCAGCGGATATGGGCATCAGAGCCTGAACGGTCTGCTGCACGTCAAGAAAGCGCTCGAACCGGCTGCTGCAGGCCGCCTCATCCCGCGCCAGCGCCTCGGCGCGGGCGCAGAGCTGGGACTCGCCTACGTAATTTCGCCGGTCCCCGATGACGTCGAAGAGTCAGCCGAACGAAGACGCGTCGTGAAAGAGGTTCTAGGCGATGTATCACCGATCGAGATCCCGTTCGATCGCCGGCTGCTGTGGAGTGAGCAGCTCCTGAGCGCGACCGATCCCGGAAGCGCCACGGCAAAGGCCTACGCCCAGGTCGCCGAGCGCCTCACCAGCTTTCGCAACGAGCTGCTGAGTAACTCCGAAGCACTCTCCAGTACCGATGCACGGTATCCCGAGAGTTCGGACTCGCGCCTCATCGACGAGAGCGGACGCCTCCGCATGCGCCAGGGACTCTCGTTCGAAGCACGCGTTCGACGCCTTCTGGAATTGCATGGTTACTCGGTCGAGGCCAAGCAGATTCGCGGAGCGCACGAGGTGGATCTGGTAGCGCGGATTACCGGCGGCCTCGACGAACAGTGCTGGTGGGTCGAGTGCAAGGACCATAAGAGACCGGTGGGAAAGGACGTGCTCGAGAAACTGGCCGCCTGGATCGGCGGCAAGGAGGGCGCACAACAGAGTGCTCGCGGGATGGTGGTGGCGAGGAGCTTTACGGCGGCAGCGGTCACCTTCGCAGCGGATCACCCCGATCTTCGTGCCTGGACGATCGACGATCTCGAGCGCCGTCTATTCGATCCCAGGCCATATCTGCACGCTCTGGTCTCGAGCTTCGAGCAGGGACCGCTCGGCCGGGTCTACGTGAACCAGCGAGTGCTGCTCGAGGGAAAGCCTGCCGAAGAAGCAGATGCCGATCTCCTCGAACACGCCCTGGCTTGGGCGGGAGGCCGCGGCCCGCGGCTCTGGTTGCTCCTCGGCGACTATGGCACCGGCAAGAGCGCCTTCTTCCAGCGCTTTTCCTACGAGCTGGCCCGACGTGCGCTGGAAGACCCGGAGGTTCCTTTCCCGCTCGCCGTCGACCTGAAGGAATACCCAAATGCCACTTCCGCCGAGACGCTGCTGTTCGAGCATCTGCGCCGAAGGGCTCCGTCCTTCCGAGGAGATCCGGCGGCGCTCCTGCACCTCCTGGCGGCAGGACGTTGCGTCCTCCTGCTCGACGCGTTTGACGAGATGGGGCTCGCGGCGGCCGGCCGCAGCGTGGAAGATCAATTTCGCGAGCTGGCCCGTCTCGCTGGCGATGAGCCGCTCGACCCGCGCGGCAACCGGCTGCTTGTGACTTGCCGCACCCACTTCTTTCGCGACCAGCAGCAAGTGAAAGACACGGCAACCGGCCTTCTCGGCGGACTCGTCGCAGCCGAGGATTCGTCGCTGGGGCGGCTCGCCCGGCGCTTCAACGCCGAGATCGACGAGCTGCGCCTGTTCAACGACGATCAGATCGGCGAATTTCTTTTGAAGCATCTCGGCGAGAAGGATGCCGCGAAGGCCCGCAAGTTCATCAAAGAGACGTACGACCTCCCCACTCTGGCGCCGCGGCCGGTGCTGCTCGAGCTCATCGTCAAGTCACTCCCGACCCTTTGGGCGGAAGGCGCCACCCATGTAACGCCGGCCGGGCTGTACGAGGTCTACACCAGGCAGTGGCTCGAGGACCGCAGCGGACGCAATCTCCAGACTCCCCCGGCGCTGCGCCATCGCCTCCTCGCTCTCCTTGCCTCCACGCTCTGGCGGAGGGACGACCGGCAAATCCACCACCGGGATCTGCTGGCCGAGGTGCAGAGCATGGCCGGCCAGTTCCCCGGCATCGATTGGGACCGAGTAGACGTCGAACTGCGCACCGCCGCGTTTCTGGTGCGCTCTCCGGACGGCTACTACCGCTTTTCGCACAAGAGCTTTCTCGAGTACTTTCTCGCCCGCCGTCTGTGGGATGCGCTTGCAACTCCTGAAGGGGCCGACGCACTCGACCTTCCTCCGCTCAGCCCTGAGGTTGGAGAGTTCTTCCGGCAGATACCTGAGGAGGGGCTGATCAAGCGCGTCGAGACCTTGCGACAGATCCTTCAGTCTCCCTACCGCACGGGCTTGAGTGAGAACGCACTGCGCCTGGGAGTGTGGAGCGAGGGTGGCGAAGGGCGCCGATTCGAAGTGACCGGGGCGCAACTGGGGGGAGCGAGGCTCGAACGCGAGGATCTTCGGGAACTCCGGTTCCCGGACGCGGATCTGCGCGGGGCGTTGCTGGCCCGTACTCGAGTTGCAGGAGCCGTGCTCGATCGGGCGAACCTGGCGGGTGCTGACTTGATGCAGGCGGAGCTCTCCGATGCATCATTACGCGAGGCGAACCTCTACGGCGCGACTCTCCGGAGTACCGTCTGCAATCGGACCGATTTTTCCGGTGCGTCACTAGTAGGTGCTGATCTGACCGCCGCATCAGGCGACGCCACGTCATTCGAGCGGGCAGATCTCCGCCAAGCCAGGCTCGGAACCAGCGTCTGGACGGGTACAAACTTCCGCGGTGCTCAACTCGAAGGCGCGGAGACGACTGGTTGGCTCCTGGCTGCGGAGCGAAGTCTCACTCCACGTTGCGCCGCCGGGCGCATTGCGGGCATGGATGCGCGGATTGCCTTTCGAGCGGCTCATTCGAGTGGAGTAAGGTCGGTGGCGTGGTCACCAGACGGGCGGCAGTTGGCCTCGGCGACCGATGAAGGGAACGTGCGCTTGTGGGATCGCGCCAGCGGGGAGATGGTGCGCGAGCTGAGCGCCTTGAGCGGCAGCGTCTTGTCGGTGGCGTGGTCGCCGGACGGCAAACAATTGGCTGCGGGAAGCGAAGATGCGAGC
>JADGNY010000003.1 GCA_017883235.1 Thermoanaerobaculia bacterium
AGAACATGGACGAGAACTAAAGGAGAGATAAGCATGTAGTAGCCAGGCTTCACTGCTCTCGGACGCGGGTTCAACTCCCGCCGCCTCCACCAACGATTTGCGCGACCTAAACCACTGGTCCATCGTGGTTTAGCAAGTCCGGCTCGTGGGTTTTGGATTCGCGGTCAGCCGCGCAGCGGTGGTGGGCCAGGCCCACGGATGTACGCTCCGGGCGCAAAGCTACAAGCTACGAATTCTTCTGCTCGCATTCGTCCATTCAACTTACCTCAGCCGTGCGATGCAAGTTTCTCCGGGAGATGTCGAGCGCGGCGCATTTCCGCACGAAGGTGAAGACGGCGTGACGCCATCCGCTCGACGCCGGCTGTCTCGGGGGAGGTCCTCTAGTCTAGTTCCTCCAGATTGGCCGGAGGCCGCGCTCATCGACGCTCGACGATCGGTCCTTTTTCGGTCATGCCAATGAATTCGTAGAAGATCGCGCCAGACGGCATCCGCGCAAATTTCTTCTGCATCAGATCGAACAGTCTCTGCTCGCACGTGGATACAATGAATTGCCACTCGTTCGGAGATGTAGCAACGATCCCCCGTATCAGCTCAACAAATGCGTATGCGTTCAAATCGTCGAAATGCGTGACCGGATCGTCTAGCAGAACAGGCGCAAAACCAGACCAATTCTGCCGCAACCCCCCAGCCATGAAGATGCTAAGCATCAGAATCTGTCTTTGGGAATCGCTGAAGAAATCCGTTGGAGGCACGTGGACGCTCTTGCTCCTCCATTCGACACGAACTCTTGCCTCGCCGCCTCGCGCCTCCAACTGAACCCCGCCGAAGCCGTACACAGATCGAAGCCGCTGCTGGATCATCGTGATCATGGGTCCGTACGCGGCGATGTGTATCTCGATTGCCTTCTGCCGTTCGCGCCTCAGAAGTGCCTCGATCGCTGAGCATATAGCCGTTCCTTCCCGCACACGCCGCAGTTGCTCTTCGCGTTCTCCGATACTTGTCTTTAGCGCATCAAGTTTCTGGCGCGTTTCCAAGAGTCGAAGTCGCGTTTCCCGAGCACGGAGTGCCGTGAGTATTACGAGCGCCTTTGCCGCCAAGGCGCCGATCGCTTCCGTGTGATCCGTCTCCTGCCTAGTCACCCGAGCCAAACTGTTCGCGTCACCGTCGTCGGAGACGGCTAGCGTCCGAAGCTTCAGACGAAATGCCGCAACTGATTGATGGAGTGCGCTGAGTTCCGCGAGAAGCTGGGCGCGCGTCTCAGCAAGCCCCAGCCTCCGGGCATGAAGGGCCTGCCCGGCTTCGATATAGTCCTTGCGTGTAGCCTGCAGTCGTTGAATCGAGGCCGTCACCGCGTCGATCGATTTCTCGATCGACGCGATCTCGGTCGATAGAGAGGGTTCCAGATCCTTAACGCCAGGGAACACTTGCGAGAAGCGAACGTCGAGTGTATTGATCTGGTCCGCCAGATCCTGAATGGTGCGTTCCAACACGGTGACGCGATCCTGAACGCCTTTGCGTTTAGCCGCCTCCTTGATAAGTGACGCCTGGAGGCCCTCCACATGGCGAGCCGCCTTTTCTGCCGCATCCTTGGTTGACGCCAAGTAATCGTTAAGTTCCTCTTTCCGAGCGGTAAGGCTCGCGCGCAACTCATCAGCGTGCGTACCCGTGATGCGAGCGGTCGTCAGCCGCGCACGAAACTCTTTAAATCGTTGATCGGCGGCTGTTTGCAGGCCGGCCAGCTCTTCAATCGCCGCCGCCGCCACATTGACGCCGGCCGCTGCGACCCTGAACTGATCGCCGGCCTGCATTTCGCTTGCTAAGAGCGCCTGATAGGCTGTCGTAACGTCACTGTAGGGTGACACGGATTCGCGCTGACGGCGAATGCTTGCGAGCAACGCTTCGGCGGACTCGAATCTGGAGCCGCACAATGGGCACGACTCGTCCTGTACGTGCCGTTGGATGCTATCGAGCAGGTTCTCAATGTTTGCCTGCGCCGCAACTGCACGCTGATACTCCGGTTCCCGGAGCTCGCGAGCCAGTTTCGCTACCTGCAAGTCCTTGTCGGCCTGCGCGAGACGTTCCTCGGCTTCGCGTAGGTCTTCTCGCGCAGTGGCGAGGCGGGTCTGTATATCGGCCACAATCACCGCGTCCCGCGCGAACTGGCCAAGCTCCTGGACCAGCAGTTCAATCCTCGTGGCGTCAGTCTGGACAGACAGTGCCGCGCGCTCGGTTTCGGAAGCCTCGCTGACAGCATTCGACAGCGCCGATTCAGTTACCGCTAAATGCGCGTCGACCTTGGACCGCTCAAGGAGCTGCCGGTCCCGCTCGCCGGTCAGCGCGGCCACGCGTTTCATCAAATCATTACGTTCCGACAACTCCTCGGCAAGGGATCGAAGATCCCGGCGCCTTTGCTGAAGGTGCCGCTCGCTCGCTTCCTCCTCCCTCAAAGCAGCGTCGGCGAACTCGAGGCTCTGCGCATGTGTCTGCTCCTCTTGGTTGATCTCCTGAAGTCGCCGATCGATGTCTTCGAGCTGCGCCTGCCCTTCGGAGTGTTCTCGGACTCGACTATGGTGAGTGGGTAATTCGTTGTAGAGTGTCTGCGCCAATTGGGTCCGGTCTTGGGCCGACCGGCTTTGCGCGAGCGCAACGTCATACCATTCCGTGTACGCCATGACGGTAGAAGCCTCAGGCAGCGGTTCGAGGGCACTGGGTGAATTGACCATCTCCTTCCGAAGGTCATCGATAGTCGACTCAATAGGCATCAGTTCGGTACTGTGTGGGTCGGCAAGCTCCGGCATCGACGTCGTCAACGCGGCGCTCTCGTCACGGAGTTGCGTCAGATCCTTTTCAGTCGTTTCGCCGTGATCCGACAGCTTCGAGAGGACATCCCCGACCTTCGCAAGCCCTTGCGAATAGTCCTGCAGCGCGAGCATTTCGCTGATGAATGCCTCTGGGATTATTGAGCCTTTCTGAAACTTAGTCAGTAGTTCCTGTTCATCCTGACTGAAGAGATGTGTGGCGCGGAACAGGCTCTCGAGGGTCTGTTGACGCGGTGTCGTGTCGAGCCAATTCGCTTGCGTGAGTTTGTTGATGACCGTCTTCCTGTCCGCCTCGTGGCCATCGATCCACGCTGTGCCCCAGTCGCCTGTGCTGCGTTGGACTTTCCACTCGCGCGCCTCGGTGTCATCACCGCGGACAGTCACTACGACGCTTCCACTCCCGGGAGTCTTGTCGAGATGGGTCGCTATCCGAGCGAAGTCCGACGGGCTACGCCGCGTCCGGCACAATCGGCCAATCCTTCCGGTCGAGGCGTAGTCGATGGCGTCGAAGACCGACGTCTTTCCCAGACCGTTGGGGCCATATAAGACGACCAGGGATGCGTCAAGATGAAACGTCTGAGCCGCTCGATAGGCTCTGAAGCCTTCAACGGTTAGGGATACCAATCGCGAAGTGGAGCGCGGTTTGGTGACCTGCAGTTGGTCGTCGCGGCGCGATTGGGACAGGACTGCCGGTAGTGACTCGTGCCCGTCTCGTAGGTCGAGGGCGATGCGTTCGGCGGACCGGTGCCCTGTCTCGATCAGATTCCTCGCGAACGATGCGGACAGGCCAACAGATTGCAGCAAGTCCTGCGCTGACTGGGGCCTCTGTAGCCCGATTTCACCCTCCGTCGGCAATGGCAGGAATGGCAGCCGAAGTAGCTCATCGCGCTGTGCCACGACCGTGTTATGCGCACGGATGACATACTTACGACAGAAGAGCGGGTCGGTTTCTAGCGCCGCATAAAACCGATCATCCTCCGCGTTCTCCGAGGACCGGCAAATCACGAATGAGAGCGTCCGCTCATCCCACTCTTGGCTGTTCTCGCGATAGAGCTGCTTGAAACCGTCATAGGCCTTTGGATAGTCGAGGTCTGGATGGCCGTTAAAGACAGCGAATGCCGCGATGTCATTGGGCAAGCGAAGCAACAGCATTCCGGCTGCCGCATCGAGTTCGACGTGGCGCAATTCGTCGCGAGGCCACAGCGACCTGATCGCGCCGCGGATGGCATCAAATGATGCGTCGGTCGTCGACATTCAACAGCTCCGCTACAAACTGCGTGTACTGGTTCTGTGGCTTCGTCCGCGCTTCAGTTAGCAAAGTCTGTGCATCGGTAAACCTGACGCCGGAGTGGCTCTGTGGATCAGCGAAAGACTCCGCTTCGCGAGGTAGATGCACAGCATTGTTGGCGTCGCGGGCGACGAACACGATCGGCGAGTGGGTTCGCGCAGCAAATTTCTTGAATGCAGTGAGGCATTCATAGTGTGTTGCGCCCGCGATCGCGGCAATTTCAACGCCAAGTTCGCTTCGCGCATGCAACTGAGCGTCTACCGGGTCCAGGTTTACAGCACCGCCAACAAGCGTGAGGGTTTGTATAACGTGATGAAGGCCGAGGCGCTCATTCGCGTCCCATGCGGTGTCGACGTCCGCCGCGGGGTCCGCCCCGCTGTCATCTCTCGCCGCGCGGCTGGCGCAGGCTCCATCGATCCGTAACGCCAGATCCTGCGAGCGCAGGTAACGGTACCCATCGACCATCTTGGCGTGGGCCCTTCGCAGCGCAGGCTCGATGGGGTTGTGCGTGAAATACGTTGCACAGAAGTCGGGGATATTATCCAGTTCGTCGTTCACCCACTTCACAACTGCGGGAACTGGTCTCCCCGGGATTCTCGGATCTACTACGTCTCCCAAGAGCGGAAGAGCCTGCGCGTCGATAAGCGCTGCCGTCCGATCGGTCGGATCAGCGACCACGAAATTGGGAATGCGAACGTCGAAGAGATGGATGCATTCCCCCATCTCACGAAATACGACGTCCTTGCATGCGCCAAGGGTGTCCGACTGCCTCAACCGCGATGGCTGTGTCGCAAACGTCGGTCGACTGCCGCTACTGTCGAAGGGGGCTTGCGGACCGAAAACCAAGCTCGAGAATCCGTAGGGTCCGCTCCGTGCCGGCCTTCGTGAACTTGCTGTGGAGACCATGATGACCGACGCATCCCGACGCCGTACAAACGGATACGAGGGCTGTGTAAGGAACCGGTATGTCGAGGTCAGGAACGAGGGGTGATTCGGCGAGCGGTTATGCTGCAGGACGAACACCCACTGAAGATCCTGGGGCGAACCCTTGTCACGACACAGGAGATCGAACGCCTGAAGCACGGCTTCGGGCACCGGTAAACCGGTTTCCTGGCCGACCCAATCGAAGCACAGGAGCGACAGAAACCGGCAGGGAACATCATTGTCGAACTGCGCGCGAAAGCTTCGCACCAGGCTACCTTGGAACATCGCTTGATGGTGGTAGTTCGCTTCGGGCCACGACGGTGACAGCTTCGGCTGTACCCACAAACTCAAGGCACCGTTGTTGTCCTTGACGAACGTCACCGAAGTATTTACCCACTCGGTGTCCTGTACGCGCGCTGAAGCGTTCTCATCGTCAACCACGGCGACGTTCGGTAGTGCGCACAAGTGTTCGTATTCAACTTTGGGTAGGCCCGAAACCCCGGCGATAACGATCGTCGGTGATGCCACCGCTTCGGAAGACAGGCGCGTCGCCACTCTTTTGACACCCTCAACGCCTGGCAACGCGAATTCGGGAAATAGAATCACGTGGGGACGGTGCGCACCGGACGTTTCGAAGACGCTGTCGATCGCGTCCAACAACCGCTGGTTGCACGCCTGGCTGAGTGGGAAGGGTTCCTGAGTTGGGTCTTCGAACTCCAGAAAGGGCTGGACAACCAGCATCCTGATCGAGGTCGAAGGCAAAGTGACGACGATCGGTTGCTCGCGAACTAGCACAAGTTAGCCTTGCGGCGCCCGCATTGAATGTGGCGAGCCCTCCGTTGACGAGAAGGCAGCTGGGAGAGGACGTCAGCCTGTACGGTTGAGCTAGGAAGACACATTTGTCAATGCCATCCTGCAGTTGGCGCTTGCTCGGGAAGTGCCGATCCACGGACTGTGGATACGGTCGAAAACTGGGCAATAGTGGCGTTCATCAGTTCGCTGACCGTCTTCGACGCCCAAGATACGCGCCGGATCTGCCCCGCGTCCAGCCCGATTCGGGCTTCCCGAGGACAAGGTAGGCGCCGAGAGCGTGCTGCGATCGGTTCCCAGCAGGAGCTCGCGGGATGGGTGCTGGCTACTTCAGCGCGGTCGGGCTTGGGCCACGAAGTGCATTTGCACAGCAGATCAGGCTCGTTTTGGACTGAAGGCAAGATCATACTCCGGGAGAGCGGGCGGTACCGCGGGCGGCGGTGACGTCCACTTTTCCACGGGCGGCGGTGAGGGGCGCGCGGCTACACGGCTGCGCTTCGAAGCGCTCGAACGACGCGGCGACGCGCGCGGCAAAGAGCGGCGAGGCTTGCTCGCGCGCCATCACTTCGGCCTGCTCGAGCGCGAGGCGCGCCGTCTCTCCGTCGCCGCGCGCCAGGAGGAGGTCGGCGCTCATCCGGTACAGCTCCGGGCCGTAGAAGAAAGAGCGGCTGCGACCGGCGTTCGCGAACGCTTCATCGAGCGCCTCCAGCGCACCCTCCTGGTCGCCTGCGCGATGGAGGCACTCGGCGAGCACAGCCAGGAACAGTGGCACTTCCATCCGCGCTCCGGCCAGCACGGATGTACGGATCCCCGCCCGCACCTCGCGCAGCGCCTCTTCGTGCGTTCCTTCCCGCGAAAGACACCAACCGAGGAGGATGCGCGCAGGAGAGGTGGAACGGGAGCCGGCGCTCGCGCGCGATTGCCTCCGCGGCGGCGGCGAGACGGCGGCACGGCGCCGCGTCGAGGTAGTGGAAATGGACGAACGCACCATGAACGAGCGCATGCGCCCGTGCCAGCTCGTCGCCTTTTCGTTTCGGCCAGACCGAGAGCGATGGCGGCGTGGGCGATGGCATCGTCCTGCCGTCCCAGAAAGACCAGCGCGATCGCCATCCAGCCATGGGCCTGCACCCATCCGGAGGTAGCGATGAGCGCCGGCGCAAGGCGCAAACGAAAGGCGAGCTCGGCGCGATCGCGGGCGGGCGACGGTCTCGTTTCCGTTAGCAGCAGGTCGAGCGCTTCGGCCAGGTGACGATGTCGATGTCGAGGGACGACGATTTCGAATAAAGAATGACGTTTTGTCATCGAGCGATGACGATTCCGAATAGACGAATGACGATTCGTCATCCATCGATGACGATTTCGAATAAAAAATGACGACATCGATATCGAGCGATGACGATTTCGAATAAAAAATGACGATTCGTCATCGAGCGATGACGATTTCGAATAAAAAATGACGACGTCGATATCGAGAGATGACGATTTCGAATGAAAAGATGACGATGTCGTCATCCGTGATGACGATTTCGCATGAAAAATGACGACGTTGACATCGAAAATGACAACGTCGAGACATCCCCATCCCTCATCGTCGAGCGTCACACCCATACTTGTAACGATCTGTGACCTTTTCCGAGCTGATCCGTCCAACCACATATAGGAGAAAACTCGTGGCAGGCGCAGAGGCGGAACGCTTCATCAGGAACGACGCGCGCAAATCGCGGCGGGCGAAGGTGCGTTCGTGCGCGGCGGAGCGCGAACGGCGCCGGTCGTGGATGCGGCCGCTCCACCGCACGTGGCAGGCCATCGATCGCTCGCTCAGACTGATCAATGCATCCACGCGCGTCATCGAGAAGTCGGAGAAGGAAGCGACGGAGCATCCTCTCCGGGCAGCGCGTCATATGCGCTATGCCGGGGTCCGGCTCGACAAAGCCGTGGGCAATCTGGCTCACGCGGAGTCGGGTCTGCGCAAAACGCTGGACCACGCCGGGCAATTGCCGGAATTGCCAGTCGACCTGGCTTCGATGCTGCTCGAGGTAGTCATTCTTGTGTATGTGGCGCATGAAAAGCTGGCCGCGCTCACACCCCGCTTTGACGACACCCTGAACTGGTTGTTCGATTCCGTGGTGCGCGGCCTCATTCTTATCCCTCGCGAGGAGCAAGCGGCGGCGGTGGCTTTCGTCCGGCGGAAGCCGGCGCCCCGCATTCCGCCCGACCTTCTCTCGCTTCGGAGCCGGATTCCATCCGTTCCTGTTCGTCAACGGTCCGTTGGCGTGACCGTCGTCGAAGGGGCAAGACGGATCTTCAGAGGCCGTGCTCCTCCGTTCGCCTCAACCTGCTCGCTCTGATCACAGCAGTTGAGAAAGTGGAGGCTATCCGTGTCCCAATCGAATGATGTACCGGTAACACCCTCTCAGCCGTCGTATGCCGATTCCGCACTGGCGTTCGTCGAAGAGCTCCGCGTCATGAGGCAGAAGGTTCCGAATCTCGTGATCCCGGAGACCAGAGACGCACGCCGCCGTCTGGCGAAGGCCGCGTCGGTTCCTCCGGAGTTTGTCGAACTGACGTCCATGGCGGTCAAGAATCACGCGCCGCTCGTCAGGGGTGGTCAGGATCTGGCGCAGAACAGCGATCTGAAGAGCTATGCCGAGGCTTACGGTCCGGTGGCGGATGAGTTGGAGGCGCTGACGACCTTTGTCCGGCACAGCGTCACCAAGGCGCTGAACACGGTCGGAAGTGATGCGCTCACGACCTACGCCCTGGCACGCCGTCTGTCCAAACGTCCCGAGTCGGCCGAGCTCATTCCTTATGTCGACGCCATGGGCAAGGCGCTCAGCAAACGCATTCGGAAGTCCAAATCCAAGCCGGCCCCGGCGCCGGTACCCCCGGCTACCGATCCGACGCAGCCCTCGCCGGTGACGCCATCGTCATCAGCGACCGCTTCGAAGACAAAGTGACCGGTCTCGTGCAGTAAGCCCGCGCGGGCGCGTCCGAAGGCGCGCCCGCGCATTTGTTTTATGGAAGGCTCACCGTCCACCGACGTAACGATCCCATCCACCAACTCATAACCAGCGACAGCCTCCGCGTGGGCGAACGGCCGGCAGTCGCCCTGACGGAGTCGCGCCGACTTCCTGATTTACATCGCGGCGCACATGCAGAAGTGATGCGGAGCACCGCTTCCGGCCCCATTTCTGACGCAGCATGGTTTTGTCCGTCGGACGAGTCGTTCGACGGCCCCTGGCTCTTGAAGGAGGAAGATATGTCGGACAGCAAACCAATCACGTTAGTTCTCACAGAATGGCAGAAGCGCATGGTCTGTGATCATGTCCCAACTCTGCGGACCACCCCGCCTCGCCAGTTGACGTTGAGCGCGATCGACCGGCTCAAATTCGTCACGTACAGGCTGCCGCCCTCCGCATCGCTGAACACGGGCGCGTGGAATCTCTACTTGACCGACGCGCAGATCAAGAAGGTGAGCGCGGCGCTGGGCATCGATGTGAAGATCGCGGCATTGACCATCGCGCCGACCCATGTGAAGTCCGGAGCGATCGCTTTCCGTTAGCCGGCGACACTGACAGCGTGGAGACAGGAATCGCTTTCTGTCTCCACGTGGAGCACTCATCAAATGGCCCACGAGTCTGCCGCCTATGCGTTGACCGGCTGCAATTGGGAGTTGACGCTCGGTTGCACGCTGCATTGCCTGCACTGCGGTTCCAGCGCCGGAAAGGCCAGGCCGAACGAGCTGAGCGTCGACGAATGTCTCTCGGTGGCCGACGAGCTCGTAGCGTTGGGATGCAAAGACCTCACGTTGATCGGCGGAGAGGTCTTCCGTTTTCGAGGATGGGATCGACTCTCCGCCTACCTCACCGGCAGCGGCATTGCCGTGAACATCGTGACGAACGGCTACAGGATTGGCGAGGCCGAGATCGAGCAGATCAAACGCGCCAAGGTGGTCAACGTCGGCGTCTCCATCGACGGCATGGAGGCGAACCACAACCGCATGCGCGGACGACGCGACGCCTTCCAGCACGTGCGAAATACGTTCGACCTGCTGAACCGCGCTGGAGTTGAGACCGGTGCCGTGACCAGCCTGACGAGGTTCAACTGCGCCGATCTGGAAGACCTCTACGTCCTGTTGTTGGATAAGGGCGTGGGCATCTGGCAACTGCAATTGGTCGTGGCCATGGGCAACATGGCGAAACGTAGCGACGTCGTCGTCAGCCCGGAGCAGGTGCGCGAGGTCATTGAATTCATCCGGGATAAGGCCTGCGAGAGGCGAATGGCCGTCATCGCCGCCGACAGCATCGGCTATTTCGACGACAACGAGTCGTACATCAGGGGGAATTCGTCTCCGATCTGCTTCTGGGGCGGCTGTGGCGCCGGAACGTCGAGCGTCTTCATCGACAGCGTCGGCAACGTGAAGGGATGCGGCGCGCTCTATTCCGATGTCTTCATCGAGGGCAATGTCCGCGAACGATCGCTAACGGACATCTGGAATGCCCCGGACGGTTTCGCCTACAACAGAAAGTTCACGACCGATCTGCTGTCCGGGGTGTGTCAGGGATGTACCGTCGGCGAGGCCTGCAGGGGTGGTTGCCGGTCGGCGAATTACTTTTCGACCGGTTCCCTCTACTCGGGTGCCTTCTGCTGCCGGCCGAGGCGCACGCGCCCGCAACCGTGACGGCGAGATTGCTTCGAGCGGGTTGCGGCCTCCGTCCCGGTTCGACATACACTCTCGCCCGCCATGACTTTGCGCCGATTCCGTCTCTCTTCTCTGATCGCATCGCTGTCCATCTTTGCCTTCGCGACGCTGCCTGCTCAATCGGTCAGGAATCCTTCGCCGCCGCAGCCAGTGCCCATGCCGCCGCCGATCGCCGCTCCGGTGGATCAGCCCTATGCCGGGCCGGTGCAGCTCAAGGTCGATCTGACTAACGTCAGGGATCGCGTGGCGCATGTGCGCGAGGAGATTCCCGTCCCCCCCAACGCAAAGGAGCTCGTGCTGCTGTATCCGCAATGGATCCCGGGCAGCCACTCCCCGGGCGGTCCGATCTCGCGCCTCGCCGGAATCGTCACCAGTGTCGACGGAAAGCGCGTGCAGTGGATTCGCGACCCGATCAACGTGTACGCCTTCCACGTTCCGCTGGGCGCGGCCGCCAGGACCGTATCGCTTCAGTTCGACTACCTGTCGCCCGTCAAGCCGGCGGAAGGCCGAATCGAACGGTCCGACGCCATCGTCGATCTTCAATGGAACGAAGTGGTCATGTATCCCGCGGGATTCTTTTCGCGCGACATTCCATTCGACGTCACGCTCAACGTCCCGCAAGGCTGGAAATACGCGACGGCGTTGGAGACGGCGTCGGAGGAAGGCTCCACGCTGAAGTTCAAAAGGACGACCCTGAACACGCTGGTGGATTCGCCGCTTTATGCCGGCATCCATTTCAAGCAGGTCGACCTTTCGCCCTCGCCGGCCGACACCGTTCGCCTGAACGTGTTCGCCGACGATGAAAAAGATCTCGCCATCTCCGCGGACGCCGTCGAAAAGCACAAGAACCTCGCCATCGAGGCCGATAAGTTGTTTCAGTCGCATCACTACGGCCACTACGATTTCCTGCTGCTGCTCAGCAGCACCGTCGGTGGCATAGGACTGGAGCACCATCAGTCGAGCGAAGACGGCGCGCGTCCGAACTACTTCACAGAGTGGGACCGCGGCGGTCTGCGCAGCGATCTGCTGCCGCACGAATACACGCATTCGTGGAACGGTAAGTTCCGCCGTCCGGCCGGCCTGTGGACTCCCAATTTCAACGTGGCCATGCGCGACGATCTGCTTTGGATCTACGAGGGCCTGACACAGTACTGGGGAAGCGTGCTCGCGGCGCGCTCCGGAATCCGGACGCCGGAGCAGGGGCGATATGCGTTTGCGCGGGTGGCTGCGGGATTCGCAGTCAGCCCAGGCCGCGATTGGCGTCCGCTGGTCGACACCACCAACCAGCCCACGGTCTCACAACGCCGTCCAGTGAGCTGGGTGAGCTGGCAACGTCCCGAAGACTACTACACCGAAGGAGCGTTGATCTGGCTGGACGCCGATACGAAGATCCGCGAAGTCACCAACGACCGGAAATCGCTCGACGACTTCGCGGCGGAGTTCTTCAGCCCGTACAACGGCAGTTTCGTCACGGACACGTACAATCTCAGTGACATCGTCGACGCCCTGAACAGGATTGCGCCGTATGAGTGGATGAAATTCTTCCAGGAGCGCGTCTATGCACTGCATCCCGCCGTGCCGGCGGATGGAATCACCCGAGGCGGCTACAGACTCGTTTACAGCGACAAGATGCCTTCGTGGTTGACCAGAGCGGAAACGCCCGCCACCGGAGCCGATTTCTCAACCTCACTCGGTTTTTCGGTCGGCGGTTCACGGGCAGGTGCAGCGGAACCGCCGGCGGGCCGGGAATCCAATGACCTCGGGAACGTCTGGTGGAACAGTCCAGCGTTCAACGCAGGCATCACGCCCGATATGCAGATCATCTCGGTCAACGGGAAAGCGTACACGGCGAAGGTTCTGCGCGATGCCATCATGGAAGCCGAACGCACGAAGCAGCCGCTCGAGTTGCAGTTCCGCCGCGGAGAAGAATACAAGTCATTTTCAATCCCGTATTACGGCGGCCTGCGCGTCCCGTCCCTGGAGCGCGTCGACGGCACGCCCGACCGTCTCGACGAAATCCTCGCGCCCAGCAAACGCCCGCTGCCGGCAATGTAGGCCGGCACGGCCGGCTGCGCTGGTTGCCCAAGGCTCGGCCAACCATCTTCGATCCATCGTTCTGCCGCGCGGACTCCTTGTGCAGTGAGCACCGCATTTGACCTCATGCAGATAGCCTGGCCG
Organism: Thermoanaerobaculia bacterium; assembly: GCA_017883235.1. Taxonomy (GTDB): domain Bacteria; phylum Acidobacteriota; class Thermoanaerobaculia; order Gp7-AA8; family Gp7-AA8; genus JADGNZ01. The sequence goes on from JADGNY010000003.1 coordinate 12,722, forward strand.
GCGGCGCGTCGAGGCCTTTGATCAGCAGCAACAGGGCCAGCGTCACCTCGAACACCAGCATCGGTAACCAAATGAGCCATGTGACCGATGACGACCAACTCCCGGGACCGCCGAGAAGCCCGCCGCGCTGCAGGGGGAGGATCACGACGAGCAGGGCCGACGCGATCACGCCGAGCCAGGCCAGTGCCACGGGAATCATCCGGCCGCGTAGGAGGAGCCAGGAAAAGAGCGTGCTGCCCACGGCGAAGAAGAATGCACCCTCGCCAGGCATGGCTTCGATGACGCGGCAGGTCAGGGCCAGCATCGCGATATCGGGATCTTCCTCGCGCGTAATCGCATAGAGCGTTACGCCCAGCACGAGGGCCGATAGGGAAGTGAACAGGGTGAGCACGTCGGTCGCGTGCGCGCGGCCTTTCAAGACCATGCTGGCGATGCCCGCTGCGATGTAGAAGAGGAATGTGAAACCGGCGATTCTGGCGTTTGTCGTTCGGGTCATGTCTGCGTCCTTTGATTTCTTGTGACGCGAGTCAGATCGGTTCGCGATTGCGGCGCAGCCGGACCGCGGCCGCCAGAAAAACCGCGGCGAATACCAGCCCGACCCAGAGACCGGGCGCGCTGAGGAACCTTGCGGGATCGAGTTGTGACAGTCGATCGATGTTTCCGCCGTCCTTCGGCTTGAGAGCGAACGCCTCGACCATAGCTCCCGTCACCCGGTACCCGAGCATGTGCATGAACGACGAGGTGCTGAACACGATCCGCTCGACGGCGGCTACCGCAAGCGGCGGCAACACGGCCCAGAGAATCGGGCTGCGGCGGGCCCACGCCGAAATCAGCAGCAGCCAGCCGTAGATCGGTGCGAACCACAGCGTATGCACGGCCAGGCCGTAGAACATGATCAACAGCCCCTGGAAGAATCGAACTTCGCCCCACCATGTGGCTGGGTTTTGACCGCTCCCGAGCAGGGCCATGGTGCCCAGCATCAGCAGGAAGATCTGCGCGGCAACGCTCAGCGCGTAGGCGATCAGCGGCAGTACAACGAGAGGAATGCCTGCCTTGGAGAGCACGGTCGTGCCATCGGAGACCGGCTGCGACTTCCAGAACAGGATGCTGCGATCGCGGCGCTCGCCGTAGAGCGCATCGAGGCAGTAGAAGAAGCCGACGATGAACGCAGCCAGCATGATCGGAGCCGGCGCCATGCTGAAATGCATGACGATCGATGCGTGCCCCTTCGCCGGGTCGAGCGTCGGGAAAGCCCTCATCCTTCTCGGCAGACCAATCATGGCGAGAGAGGTCGCGAACAGGACGACCGCGGCGACCACCAGCGGCGCGATATAGATCGAACGGTTCTCCCACAGTTCCCGCCGCACTGACCAGTACATCGGGCGGGTCACCGGCATGGGGACGGGCGCGGCCGGCTGCGGGCCGGCGGGATACGGCGTTGATAGGCCGGATTGAGTGTTCACGAAGCCGCTCCTTGCGCCTGATTGGCGCTATTGCCCATCACCGCAACGAATAGATCGGCGATGCCTGGCGTACGCACGTCGCCGAGGGCGGCGAGCTGCTGGCGGTCAACGCGGTCGTACAGCAGGATGCTGCGTCCGAACACCTGGCGCTCGTGAATCGGCCGGAGCGCCCTCGCGGCAGCGACGTGCTCGGGCGTCACCATCACTTCCACGAAACGGGTCTCGAAGTCTTCCATGCTGCAATCGAAGACGATGCGGCCGTGATTGATGAACATGACGTCGGTCAGGACGTCCTGAATCTCTTCGACCTGATGCGTCGTCACGACGATGGTGCGGTTGCGATCGAAGTAGTCGTTGAGCAGCGCGTCGTAGAACTGCTTGCGAACCAGGATGTCGAGGCCAAGCGTCGGTTCGTCCAGCACCAGCAGCTTCGCGTCAAGGGCCATGACCAGCGCCAGGTGCAGTTGGGTCACCATGCCCTTCGACAGCTCCCTGACCTTGCTGGTTCGCTTGATCGAGGTCTTCGCAAGAAAACTCAGCGCCTTCGCGCGATCGAATCGCGGATGGACGCCGGCCGCGTAGTCGAGCAGCTGCGAAACACGGATCCAACGTGGAAGGACGGCGACGTCTGCGATGAAGGCGACGTCCCGCGTGAGCTGATCGCGCTCGACCCAGGGATCGCGTCCGAGCACCCTCAGCTCTCCCTGGTATGGTGTAAGCCCGAGGATCGCGTTGAGGGCGGTGCTCTTGCCTGCTCCGTTGGGACCGATGAGCCCGAGGATGCGGCCCTCTTCGACATGCAGATCGATGCCGTCCAGCGCGATCGTTGCTCCGAAGGACTTGCGGAGGCCGCGTGCTTCTATGCATGCCATGGCTTCAGCGCTCCTTCTCGGTAGGATCCGGCGGCGATGGCTGGCGGGGTGCGGCGGCCTCCAGCAGCTCTTCCGGTGTCAGGCCGAGCCGCTGAATCGTTGCCGAGATACGAGGCCACTGTTCCGCGAGAAACTTCTGACGTTCGGCCTGAAGCAGCAGATTGCGCGCGCCGGCGTTGATGAACATTCCGCGCCCCCGCTTCGTCTCGACAAGCTGCTCGTCGACCAATTCCTGATAAGCCTTTAGAACCGTGATCGGGTTGAGCCGGTATTCGGCCGCGACCGTGCGCACGGACGGCAGCGGGTCGCCTTCGTTGAGAGCTCCGTCGAGGATCAAAGCGACGACACGGTCGCGAAGCTGGCGGTAGATCGGCTGACTGTCGTTCCATTCGCGGTCCATTCTGAGTTCCGATAGGTGCGCGCTGCGAGCGCTTAGAGCTTAGTGATATAGTGAACTACACCACCTACTCACATACAAGCGCTTTCTTTGATTCGCCCGGCCAGGCGAGCAGAACTGTCCACTTTCGGCTACAGAAACGTACCGGGGCCGAGCGCCAATTCGGGGTTGCTAAGACGGAGATCGAGCGCCTCGCCACCGGCCAGATCGAGCCGGTAGTTGCTGTTGACCAATCCCCCTGACAAAAGCTCGGCGCTCCGAACCGAATCGTGAAGCCCTGAAACGGCGAGAATCTCGCCGAGCTGTGCGGCCGTCACCGCAGTCGCCGGACTGCGTCGCCGCCAGGAGGCCTTCTCTTCCCGCATGACGTTGATTCTGACTCATGGCGCGATCAGGACCGCCGCTACTTGTCCTCTTCGACCTTGCCCGTATTCGACGTGCGGTGCTCGATCACCTGAAATCGGAGAAAGTCGTGAATCGCGTCGAGTGCCTCGGGGTTCGTCGTGGTCATCCGGATTCGGGCGCCGGAGTCGACGTCTTCGTATCGATAGGTGATTGAAGCATGCAGCCGTTCCATCTGCTTGACGCCATCGGGTGTGTAACCGTGTACGAACGTTGGAGTCTTGAAATCCTTCTTCGTGAACTCCGAGGCGATGGAGTGGAGGTGAGCGCGAACGGAGTCGATCGTCGCCGAGTCGGCGGCATCGTTCGCGCGCAGCTCGATTGCGCCGCCGTCGGCAAAAAGGCGGAACGAATGGTGCGTGGTCTCATGTGACATCACCAGGGAATCATGCCGGCTGTCCACGGCTGCGCCGTGCTTTGCGTCTCCACTGGCGACGACATGATCCGAGTGGCTCTTCCCTGCCCCTTCCGACGCCGCGGCAGCCTTCATATGTTCCGCGTGCATCGGACACGTTGCTGGATCAGGACTCTGCGCGTGGACAGCAACTCCCAGAAACAATGTGGTGGTCAATGCGATGGTCTTGAACATGAATCCTCCGTCAATCAGTCAACTCACTGACTGCAGCGTAAGGTCTGGAACCAGTGCGAGGGTCAAGGGGAGAATTGGAGTGTTCGCCGGAACGTAACGCCAGAGCAGGTGAACTTCCTGAACTCCTTGAAACCGGAGGTGGTTGGAAGGTGTACGTTAGCGATCGTGAATTCCGACCTTCTATTCATCGGCAGCGTCGCCAGCCAGACCGGCGTGAGCGTCGACACGGTGCGTCACTACGAGCGCAAGGGTCTGTTGCCCGACGTCACTCGCGACGCGAGCGGCTACCGGCGCTACCCTGCTGGCACGATCGACCGCATCCGCGTAATCCGCGCCGCTCTGGCTGTCGGGTTCACGATCGACGAACTTGCCCGCATCTTCCGGCAGCGCGCGTCAGGGAAACCGCCGTGCGCGCATGTTCTCGATCTGGCGACCCGAAAACTCGCGGAGCTCGACGCGCGCATCGCTGCCATGATCGCTGTGCGCGCCGTTCTCGCCGAAACCGCGACGTCGTGGAAGCAACGGCTCGAGACGACGCCCGATGGCGGCTTCGCGCATCTACTCGAGTCCCTGCCTCACTGACTGGTTTCTTCGGCGGTACTCGAAGAGCGTTGGTGTTTGCGGCGATACATGAGCGAATCCGCGACCTCGATGGCCCGTTCGAGAGGGATTTCGCCGTCAAACGGAGCGAAGCCTAGCGAGACGGTCAGTGGCTGGGGAGCCGATTCAGACGTCGTCAGGAGCTCGTCGAGATTCTCGAACCTCCTGCTTGCGTCCGGTCCGCTGATGTTCCAGAGGATTGCCAGAAACTCGTCGCCACCCCAGCGGAAGAGCAGATCGTCGGCACGGATCACGGAACGAAGCGCCGAGGCCACGCGACGAATCGCGGCGTCGCCGGCGGTGTGTCCGAGCCTGTCGTTGATCTGCTTGAGGCGGTCGACGTCGGCGATGACGACGCAGCCGCTCACGGTTGCGCTGTGGGCGTCCGAACCATCGCCGACCAGCGCGTGGTATGCGTGACGGTTGAGTGCATTCGTCAGAGGGTCGGTGCGCGCCAGGACTTCCAGACGTTCCATGGCCACGGCGAGCTTGACGTTCGCTGATTCCGCCTCCCGGCGAAGTGTGTCGAGGATCGACATGACCATGCCGAATCCGAGCAGAATCTCGAGAACCATGTCGACCACGGACGTGTAGGAGAGGTACGGGAAGCGGTTGGCGGGACCCGCTTTCACCGCGATCGCGAAGACGGCAACGTAGTGCAGGAAGTCGATGCCAAGCAGTACAAGCGCTGCCGACATGACGGTGACGCCAACGCCGCTCCTCCGCCTGCGCGCGGGTCGCAGCGCCCGGAACGCGGCGAGGAAGCAGATGCCCATGATCGCGGCGTGCGGGATGATCTGGACGTTGAAGTCGGTCGAGAGCAACGACAGAACCACGGCGGCGGCAAGGCCGGCGGGCAGCCATGCCATCGACAGACGGGCGATCGCTTCCGGCTCAACGACCTGACGGCAGCCACTGATCAGGCAGAACGCGAAGACATATTCGCCAAAGAAATAGATCGCTTCGAGCGGGACCTGGTACGCGGGTCGACTGAACGCTACTGCAAGCGCGCCGAGTGAGACGACGAGCGCCAGCCATCCGGCCGACCGGCGGATTCGCCTTTGAAACTCACCGCCGATATCTGATTTCGTCTCCCAACTCTCCCACCGCGCACGGCGGGACCGCTCGACGTGTGTCCCGCGAACGATGGAGACGAAATGACTACCAACGATTGGGTCCACGACTTTTTTCACGGCCTTGCCATTGATTTCTGGTTGGCCGTAGCACCGCCTCCCGATGCCGATCTGCCGCTTCTCGAGAAGGTATTCGGCGCACATGACGGCAAGGCGATTCTCGATGTCGCCTGCGGCGCCGGACGGCACAGCATCCCTCTTGCGCGCCGGGGCTACGCCGTCACCGGCGTCGATCAGTCAGCGACGTGCCTGTCCGAGGCGCGACGCCGTGCGGATGTGCCTATCGAATGGCATCACGGCGATATGCGCGATCTTCCATGGCGTGACCGTTTCGACGGTGCGCTCTGCTTCGGCAACAGCTTCGGCTATTGCGATCGCGACGGAACACGGACGTTCCTCCGGACGCTTTCGGCATCGCTGAAACCAGGCGCCGCATTCGTCCTCGAGAGCGGTGCGATCGCGGAGTCGCTCCTTCCAACGCTGCAGACGCGCCGGTGGATGGAAGTCGGCGATATCCTCTTTTTCTCCAGCGCCACGTACGACACCTCGGCCAGCCGGCTCGACGTCGAATACTCGTTCGTGCGCGGGTCAGTACGGGAAACGCGCACGGCGCACACCTGGATCTTCACCATCGGCGAGCTTCGCGAGTTGTTCGCCAGCGCCGGTCTCGTCGTCGAACAACTCAGTTCGACCCCGGCAGGCGATCCATTCCGACTCGGCGACCCGCGGTTGTTGCTCGTGGCGAGGAAAGGAGGCTAACTGGAATGCCCTGAGCGCAAGCGCTCACGGCCGGAGCGCTGGCGTCTCGCCGGCTGGCCCGGCGCGCGTCCCGCCGCCGCGGTTAACGCAAATGTCTGGAGTCTTGCTGGGTGGGCGGCGGTGGTTTCCGGAGCCCACAGCGTTACTCCACCAAACCGGCAAGACTCTCAAACTTTGCTGGTAACCACGGCGGCGGGACGCACGCCGAGCCAGCCGACGAGACGCCAGCGCTCCGACTGTGAACCCCTTAAGTTCAGGCCATTGACGGCTAACCGGAATTTCTCACAGTCTGCTTGAACCACTTGCGACTCCCTTCATCGAGAGAGCCTGCCCTGAGCGAGCGAAGCGAGTCGAAGGGTTCCGGAGGCGGATGAGTTGGTTCTTGCCGAACATTGAACTATTTTCAGGAACGGGGGTGGGAAACTCATGAAAACACACAACTTCAGCGCGAGAACCGCCCGATCGCAGGCGCGAGTGACGCATTTTCGGCGACGGGACGAACGGGAACGGCCAAAACTGGTAAGTCGCGGCGGACCCCGGGAGTCAAATCATCGACTCCACGAGGCAAATCATTGCCTCCACGAGTCAAATCATTGCCTCCGCGAGGCAAATCATTGCCTCCACGAGCCAAATCATTGCCTCCGCAAGGCAAATCATTGCCTCCGCAAGTCAAATCATTGCCTCCACGAGTCAAATCATTGCCTCCACGAGTCAAATCATTGCCTCCACGAGTCAAATCATCGACTCCACGAGTCAAATCGTGGACTCCAGGGGTGCTGTTACGGGTTCGGCGTCGGCGGAATCGACGCCAGGGAATGACCGCCACGTCCCAACTCGCTCCGTCACGAGGTCTTCTGCTCAATCGCCGCAAGTGCCTTGGCTACCTGCTTATCCCTTTTCTCGATCTTCCTGCATCGCCCGATGACGTCCTCGATCAACGCCCACGTCACATTCGACGGCTGGTAGCGATCGGGATTTGACTCGGCCACGTGGCGGCCGAGGGCGCCGAGGGCGGTGTGGTACGGGAGAGGAGTTGCGGGAGCGTTGCGGGACAGCGCGTCGATGTAGCGAGCAACCAGGAGACCGACGGCGGAGGACTCCACGTAGCCTTCGACGCCGGTGATCTGGCCGGCGAAGAAGATGCGGTCGTCGGTCTTCGCTTGAAAGGTTGGCCGAAGATGCCGCGGGCCGTTGATGAAGGTGTTGCGGTGCATGGAACCGAAGCGCGCGAAGACCGCGTTCTCAAGTCCGGGGATCATCTGGATGACGCGCTTCTGCTCCGGCACCCGCATCTTCGTCTGGAATCCGACGATGTTGAAGTAGTCATCGGAGAGATCTTCTTTGCGGAGCTGAACGACCGCGTGCGGCCGCTCGCCGGTGACCGGATGCTCGAGTCCTACCGGCTTCATCGGACCGAAGCGGAGCGTTTCGATCCCGCGCGAGGCGATCTCCTCGACCGGCAGGCATCCTTCGAAGTGCGCCGCCTTTTCGAAGTCATGCGGAGCGAAGACCTCGGCCGACAGCAGCGCGGCGACGAACGCTTCGTACTGAACCTGCGTCATCGGCGCATTGAGGTAATCGGTCGACGAGCCCTTGCCGTAACGCGATTTCCAGTACAACTTCGACATGTCCAGCGAGTCAGCCGCGAGGATCGGCGCGATGGCGTCGTAGAAGTACAAACCGTCACGCCCGAGGAACTCGCTAATGGCATCGAAGAGCGGCTGGGATGTCAGCGGGCCGGTAGCGACGACGAGGAAGTCGTAATCGCCGCGATCAAGCGATGTGACCTCGTCGCGCCGCAGCGTGATGTTCGGCTCTGCGGCGATGGCGCTCGTGACCGCGGCGGAGAAGCGCTCCCGATCGACGGCGAAGGCGTCGCCGGCAGGAACCCGCGCCTCGGTGCCGCAGCGGATGACGAGCGAGTCGAGCATCGCCATCTCCGCCTTGAGCAGGCCGACGGCGTTGGTGATGTTCGAGGAACGGAAGGAGTTCGAGCAGACGAGCTCCGCGAGATTGGATGTCTGATGCGCCGCCGTCGACTTCAAGGGCCGCATCTCGAACAGATCGACCTGATGCCCTCGGCGCGCCAGCCCGAACGCGCATTCCGAGCCGGCCAGTCCGGCACCGATGATCTTGACGCGGGTCATTAGATCCTTCGCTTCGCTCAGGATGACGACGTCTTCGCGTCGTCAGTTCGACGGTTCGTTGGACGAGAACACCGACGCCCCGTCCGCGCGGATCTCGCCGAACTTCTGCTCGAAGATCGAGATGTTCTGCGCCAGCGCCTCGAGCAACTGCTTGGCATGAAGCGGCGTCATGATCACCCGGCTGTAGATCTTCACATCGGCCCGCCCCGGCACGATCCTCCCGAGGTCGATCACGAACTCGCTCGGCGAATGAATGATGTTGGCGAAGTTGATGTACTCCCCCTGGGCGACGGCGTCGTCAAGGGTGATGCGGATGGTTGGTTGCTGTGCTTGCTCGTCCATACGCGCGAGCATACCGCGGTCAACTGAGTGAAATTCCCCGCGCGTACCTTACGTGTAGTTCGAGCATGCCGAACTGAAATCGTCCGTGATACGGGGGTCACTCGGCCCTTCGCAGGGAGACAAACCTGCGGGAGTCGCTGGGGATCGTGGGCTCAGCGGGCATGTCCTTGCAGACTCTGAAGTTGAGCAGGTAGTCGTTATCGTTGTCTTCGCCGCCAACGGCAAGGTTGGTGATCGTGAGCCTTACCGTATCCTCATCGAGGAACGCCAGATCCGTCGCGGTCGATGCACTTCAGGTGGAGTTTCGGAGGACCGAACGTCTCGACTTGCATCGTCGGGATGACCGCCCTTCCACTGTTCACGCAGGCGACAGCACGCCTGCGTCGATATCGAAAACAGGTGCCCACCGGCTCCTGGACATCCATGATGACGCTGGCATTGCCTACGCCGGCGCCGAGCTCCGTCAGAGAATCTGCACGCAAGAGACCCTGTCAATGACCAATTGATCCGCAAGGGACGCTCGCGCACCAAAAGGCGGTTGCGCGAAACGACAGTTGACGCACTCTTCAGAAGTACGACACGCCGCCCGCATGGTCCTTGGTGCTCGACCCCATGGATCGTCGCTGCGGAAACGGCGGCATTGCCGCGGTGACCGTCCAGAGCTTATACTACCAGCCGGACGGCCTTTCACGGCGTTCCCTTTCCTCACCATGGCGCACGTCTTCGAACCCAAGCTTCCGTTCTGGAAGACCGTGATCTTCGTAGACTGGAACGGTGTCCTCTCGCGTGATCCTTTCTGGGTTTCCATTCTCGCCAAGAAACATCATCCGGCCCGAGCGACGCTTCTGAAGGAAGCCAGCCGCCTGTTTCGCGACGGTAAGCTAGTCGACCGCTGGATGCGGGGCGAAATTTCTTCACGGGAAATCGTTGATGGCATGGAGCTTCGATCACACCGCTTCGGGCGCCAGTTTATCGGCCGGCGTCTATTCGAAGATTGCGAGCTGATGGAGGTCAATCAAGGGCTTGTAGCGCTCCTGGCGGGGATCGCCGGTCGCGCATTCATAGTTATCGCCACCGATAATATGGACTGCTTCTACGAGCAGTTACTACTGTTGCGCTCTAAACGTCCAAATGCGCGCGACGATGGAGAGTTCAGCAATTTGGCTCAAGTCGCACGTCATTTCGATGATGTGCTGTGTTCGAGCGCATTGGGAGTATTGAAGAGTGAGCGGCCCGACGAGTTTTTTGGGCGATGGCTAGACCTTCATAAACTGACGTTCGCGCGCAGCCTTCTGCTGGACGACAACGCAACAAACTGCGCGGCCTTTCGGACAATGGGCGGCGTTGCGCTTCGCGTGACGGACGGCGATTTCAGCGACGGGTACGCAGAAGTTGCGCATACCATAACTGAATGGTTGGACCGCACTGTTCCAGTCACACCCGACCGTGTTGGAAGCGACGCCGACAGCTTTCCTTATTCACAACGACGCCAGCTAAAACTACCCATCTAACTAACACCAACTTTAAGGCCTCCGCGCCTGCACGCGGCGTCGTCTGCGGCGAACACGAGATCCAAAAGTGCGGAGCCGGCAGTCCCACAGCGCTACATCACGCTTCGCGACTAGGCGCGCATAAATCCATCCGTTCATCGCATGAAAAGCCTGCAATCCGAGCAACACGGCTTGATCTGAATCGATTTCACCATACCCCGACAGGAGAGCCGCTGAGTCTACATCGTCGCCTGTACCGCATACGACGATGCTCTTGGCCACATCGACGATCGCCGGAGCGAAGAGCGTGGACTCAAAGTCAACGATTCCAAACGCCTTTGCCCTCAGAGAACTGCTGCGGTTGGGTAGCACGATGTTCTCTGGATGTAGATCACCGTGACATAGAACCGTGAGCCCTTGCCCTATACCGTGCAGATCGATCCAGCGGCGGATCGCTCGAGCGAGTGACGAGGCGGTCACTTCTCCGTATTCGGCCGCGATCCGCTCGTGCCTTTCGCAGGAGCGCAATATGCAGCCCAGCACTTCGTCAACAGCCAACGATTCGGGAGTGGGCGTTTGATGGAAACAACGAAGAAGTCGGCCGACCGTGCCTAAGATTACGTCGCGGTCCAGGTGGTGAATTCGCGCGAATGTCCCCAACGAGTACCGGCCAATAACATCCGTAACGATGAAGGCGCCGCGGTTCTGTGGCAATTGGCCGACGCCTATTACGCGAGGATGCCGGAAAGGGACGACGGTATCGCGCAAACGCTCGAGAGCGCTCACCTCACGGGTTAACCCGCGGGAATTCGCGTATCTCTTAACAAATAGGCGCGCCTTGCGCCACTTCAAGAGCCAACTGCGAATACCGACACGCACTGCGGTCGGCTCCGCGCTGCCCTCACACAGTCCTGTTATTGTTTCGACGAGTTCTGGACTCATTTCGCAGCTCACGAGGAAAGGCCAATGACGCGTCGCGGGTACGGGCAATCAGTCGTTGCGTCGCTCGCATTACAACACCATAAAGTCGGACGGCGGGTGTTTGCGGACAGGTCCTCAGCCAAGGCTTCAGCGGGCCTATAAAGTGAAGTGCAGCAGCACTGTCGCGGTTACGTGTAGGGCGAATGACGCGATCGACCCAATCGCTCGTTTCCCGGAAACGGTCTAGTTCAAATCGATTGAATTGTCCATCCACTTCCGAGAAAGCGCCTGTCGTGTGAAGCCAAAGGTTTAATGCGTCTTGGTCATTAAAATAAATGTATTGCCGTTGTGAGAGAGCCGCATGCGCGCCACGGTTAAGCGATGGCAAAACACCAAGTGATGTCCATAAGATGCCCGCGTTAAAATATGGACGCCCGCGAAATTCGGGCCGGTCATCGGTTAACCGCGGTAATGCGGGTCCCACACCGATCGTGTGGTTAAACTCGTCTCTGACCACCGCGACTTTCGCCCGATGAAGTTTGTCGAAGGGCGCCAGGATATCACCAACAACTAGTATGTCGGCGTCTATATAGAGGAGGAACGGCTCCGAAACGAACCCACCGTCAAAGCAAAAGCGTAAATACGTCGTACGTGAAATGTACGAACTATGCACGATTGGATACTGCGGGATCGGTAACCGTCGAAGAAGGCATCGTCGGTAGCCCAGACGAGCGACGACCGACCGAACGGTATCGGCCTCGCTGCGATTGATGTCGGGCGAGAGCAGATATACGGTCGTCTGCCGAGTTGCTACCACGCCATGTGAATCGGCGAGTGAGGCCAGCGTCACCAGGGCGGGCGCGAGATACTGACTGTCTACGCACAGACCGATCCCGATCATTCGAGTGCCCTCAAGATGCCGACCCGACTCAGCGCTTCCGCCGGATCCACCAGCAGTGACAGCGTGTGTTGCCGCTGCGCGGAAGCAGCGCATGCCCACGAACGGTCGCACTCAAGCAATTTTGCGATTCGGCGAAACCACTGGCCGACGCTCCACGGAGGAAGACAGTTTGCTTCGGGATGTGCGACGAGCTCGGGAATCCCGCCGCGGTTCGATCCAATAACTGGCACTCCGAAGAACGCCGCTTCCGAAATGACGCGCGGTGCGGCATCGGCGATAACCGACGGCACCAGCAGCACGCGCGCCCGGGCGTAAAGATCATCGAGACTTTGTCGGCGGGGTAACAACCGGACATTGGGGGGCAAACGAACGGATTCGATGTCGCACGACCGCCACGCTTCTATGAAGCAAAACTGCTCTGACGGAAATGTGCGAGCGAGCGCAACCGCGAGAGCCACGCCTTTCTCGCGGATCGGATTGACAAATAACAGCGCATCCCGCCGCTGTTCCGCATCCCTTGGAGGGCTAATAGCAGGTCTAAGAAGCGAACTCCGGCATCCCTCCTGCGATAAAAGGACGGTCTGGACGAAGATCGAAGGGGCGAGGACGAACTCCGCGCCGATTCGCGCCGACAGAACACCGACGCGGCTAACGGAATGAGCGTAACTCACCAACAGCGTCTCCCTGCTTCGTAAAGATGCGATCTCATCGCAGTGTTCTTGAGATGTCCACAACATGCGAGGCCGTCGAGCCAGAATCGTTTTGGCCGTCGATTCCAGCTCACGGCGCGACACGCATATACAGCGGACCTTTCGCCATGTGTACTCCAGATGGTCGCCGCGTATCTCGACAGCGATCCCGTGATGTCGAAGCAACTCGATTAGTCCTGGCAGATGCGACACCTGATGATTCCGAGGGTCCGTGTGGCAACCTACAAACAGAACCTCATGTCCAAGTGCGGCGAGCGCAGTTGCCCACGCCGCCTCGGTGAGCTCGGCGCCGCCGATGAAGCCGGGCGGCGGCTGTCGGAACCAAATGAAGACGATCACGATTTACCTCTGCCAGTCATCGCGGCCATGACGTACGCCTCACCAGCTCTGGTGATGTCTGCCACAGAATTAGTCGCGTCCACCCATAGGGCGTTATGAACATGCCGCGTTCGCCAGAAGTACGAGCGGAAGCGCGAATTGAACTCAGCATCCAGAAATGGAGGCGGAAGAGGCGGTCGTGACCGCGCTCGAAGGAGCTGTTCAGCGATCGGGACATCCAAGTACACCATGTAGTCCGGTGACAGCGGCTTCAGGTTTGCCGCACGACGAATACCTCGAAGCATCACCGCGCAGTTATTAAGCGAGGCGGTATGGGCGAGAAGCGTCCAGCAGGTGCGGTCGAATAGTGCGACATCAACCGCGCCGTCGTGTCGGCGCAAACGATCGATCTCCGCATAAAATTGCACGGCCCGCAACCGCATGTCGAAGGATGGTGTCACGGCGTCGGGAAGTGAAAGATGATGCTCTCGCGCAGTGTCCACAAAGCACGGCACGACCCTGCACGCTATCCCTTCCGCTTGAAGCCTTTGGGCCAGCTTCGATGCAAGCGTGCTTTTCCCAGCAAGTACGGGACCTTCGATGCCCACGGAAAGCGTCATCGTAGATACGCCGCCCTGAGCGCAGCGTTACCATATGGAACTGAGCGCAAAAATGTGATTTGGCCGTCGAGAAGCGCTTCGAATTGTGCAACGGCGTCGAAGTGAACGAAGAATCGCTCGCAGTAATCAAACGGGAGGTGTAGCTCGCGTGCCGCCGTCCAGGCATATCGGAGCGGTCGCCACACCGCATCACTTTGAGAACGATAGAGACGAAGCATTGCCGCCTTAACAGGAAGAAGAGAACTGATATCGACGGCCACTAAGTAGTGTCGGCGCAGATCAATCTCGCCTCTCTCCGTGAACATAATCCGGTCGTCCACGGAGCTCGCGTATATCCCCCAAAATGCTACGTCCTCCCAGAAGATTCGGCAGCCAATATCCCGCGCGAGAAGGTGGACGATCCGGTGATCGGGATGGTGGGATACAGCGGCGGGAGCAACGACCGTTTCCATTTGCGCCGGCCGCTCCGCGTCAACGCTCGTTCGCGCCCGATCAACGATGGACGGCGAGATGGTGCTTCCACTGACGTGCTCGACGAATCCGAGGGGGACGACTGTTCCACCGCAGGCGCGCGAAAACGCCGCGTCCTCGGCCTTTCTCGTCTCGGACGTACTGGACTCAGAAAAAACGGTGATTAGGGTCGGTGATGCGTTCATTCGCGCGAGTGACGCGGCCATGGACAATGCTGCGTCGTCAGCATGCGGCTGCAGCAAGGTGATGCGCCTGTCGGTCGAGGGGTGCAGTAATATAGGCTGTTTGAATGATGCTGTGTTACACGCCGCCATTAAATCGATCAGCGCCTCATCCCCTGCCCGACTCGAACTACTATCGCGGAGGGTTGTCATACCAGTGTCTCCACAGGGTGCGTGACCAACGCGCGCATTTTGTTAGCCAGGGGTTCGTCCAAAACAGGACTCGCCACGTGGGCCAACTTTCGAAGCGACGAAGCGACGGTGAGACTAGGGAAGAGATAACGATGCAGCGATGCGCCTCGCCCACTGTTCTCAGCCGTACAAGCGCGCGATGATAAAAGTCGGTATCTTCCGCCATGTAAAGATCCGATCGGTAGCCGCCGAGTTCGGCAAACAGCTCGCGATCGATGAATTGGCAAACACCCTGTGTCATTTGATGGCGCCGCGCGTACCATCGCCAAAAAGCAAAGTGTGCCCGCAGCAGAAACCGATCGCTCGTGTAATACGGCGCAAGCGCGCCCACGCGTGCCCCGGCCTCCCAGGCAGAATGAATCGTCACGAGCGCAGACGGATGAACGATCGTATCGGCGTCGATAAACACTAGGAGACCACCGGCGGCCGTACCGGCTCCGCGATTACGCGCAGTTCCGATGCCGCTGCGGGAGCCGGTCACAACCGCGTCGGCGAGCGACGTGGCAATTGCGGCGGTGTTGTCGATACTGCCGTCGTCTACCACGATAATCTCTGCGTGCACCTCACGCACGGCTGCGAGATTTTCAGCAGCAGACCGTATCGATAGAAGGGTGGGACGAAGATAGTTCTCTTCGTTGTAAGCCGGAACGATGACCGAGATCAAAGCTGAATTGCAGGCGCCACGCAAGAGCATAAGCCAGTCTATTCTCGTGGCAGCGACCGGGCATCGGGATTGGCACCAGCCTGGAAGCCAGCGCTCAGAAGCGTATAGACGTAGGCATAATCGACCTCACGAACACGCGCCCTGCAGAATGAGTCGGCTAGGAAGACGAACATAATCGCAGATATGAACAACCAAACCAGAGCGGAAACGGCGTGAACATGAAGAACAAACTGAGCGCGGAGTATTTCAGTCACGGCAAGGGCAATACTGGCCAAGGCTGCCGTGAGCATGCCCGCGAACAGTCGTACCTCTGCTTCGATGCGTTCGAGATCAGCCCATAGCGGTGGAGAAGCCAGGCGGAGAAACCGCTTGGCGGTCGTGAAGGGTTGATTCCCGGGGAGGAGACCAACGTCCACTCCAGTGACCCGGCTGAGGAAAGCGACGACGACCGCGTGGTAGGCGGTCTTCGAATGAAGGGCGAGGTATGGAAAATATGTGTCTTCCGATGCGATGGACACAAAGCGCTTCTGCCGTCGAAGAAGTGGACGCGACAATATCGACGCGAAGTGGGTAGCTCGGCCTTGTAACGCATAGCCAATAGAGGCGACCACTGCGATCAGGGCTCCGGAGGCCAGCCAACTACCGCCGCTCGTCGAAGCGGTGAGTTGTGTCCATTCATCGACAGGAGTGACCGCGGTCGCAGCACCGGTGGCCATTTGTGCCGCCGTGGCTAACAGGAGAAACCACGCTAGACCGGGGATCAGTGTCCCGAGCAAGTCGATGGCCGAGAGGTTGAATGAACCAGGCTTTGATTCCATGTTCTTTAATGAGGAGTGACGCCACAGCCCCTTTCCCTACCTAGGTGCTAGACCGGTCGCGGTTGCGCAACTCGCTGACAGTATGGAGCAAAAGAACCGAAGGCGTGCACACTTCTCATCCCGCCGAGTTGACGTTGTGCCGAGCGACGAATTGGCTCATCGGAAACCTCCGATGAAATCGTCGCAGGAGGATTGTGCGTGCTATCCGGCTCGGGCGAAGTCGATGGGAGTTCGCCTGTGGTAGTGACACTACTAGGCGCAAAACTAGGCGCGCGGCCTGTTTCGGCGGGTTGGTGGGTGCTGCAGTCGCCGCGAAGTTGTTGTGGGGGTTGGGGTTGCGGTTGGTCGGGCAGGGGGGATTTGAACCCCCGACCACCTGAACCCCATTCAGGTACGCTACCAGGCTGCGCTACTGCCCGACTCGGGTCCATCCTAACACGGGGACCGAGGGGGTATTCCGGTGGCTAGGAGTCTGCGCGGCAGAACGATCGAGCGGAGATGGTGGCCGAGCCTTGGGCAACCAGCGCTGCCGGCCGTGCCGGCTTAGAGGCCGGCGGCCCAGAGGATCAGGTACTTCGTGATCTCGATGTTCTTCGTCGTTGGCGTGATCACGATTTCTTCGATCTCGCGGGCTTTGGACTGCATCTCGTCGCGGATGACATCCAGCTCCCGTTCCCAGGCGCGCTGGATCTGGCGGATCTTGGTGAGGTAGTCGTCCTCGCGCAGGGAGTGGGGGGCGTCGGTGAGGGAGGCGGGCTTGCCGCTGGTGATGTTGTAGATGGTCTGGCCCCAGGCCACATTCACGTCCGGGCCGCGCTCGTTGGAGGGGCCCTCGTCGCTGGCGTCGCGCTCGCGCTGGTCGCGTTCGGAAAGTTCCTTCACCTGATCGATACGGCGGCGGAAGGTACCCTCCAGGCGCTCCTGCTCGCCGCCGATGCGGCGTTTCGCTTCTTCGTTGCAGCGGGTGAGGAAGTCGCGGCGCGATTCACCCAACTGCGAGTACATCGCGAATTCGGGGTTGTGAAAAACGGTCAGTTTCGCCGTCCCGGCCACGTATTGCCGGAAGGCATCCTCGGATTGCAGGGCGCCCTGCATCAGGATCTCCGGCTTCAGGGCATCATCGACGTCGTGATTCGGATCGGGGACGGCGCGGATGTCGAGTTTCTCCGGATCGATGGCCCTGGCATCGCTCCACTGAACCGAGCCGTCGCCCGTGCGCATGGGGGCAACGAAGCTTTTGACTGTGTCGACGTGGACGCCGCTTCTCGGCTCGTTCTGCGTGATGATCGCTTCGGCGAGCAGGTGAGGCCGGTAGGCGCCGCGTCCGCCGAAGACGTAGAGCTGTTCCAGCGAAGGTGAACTGCGCATCGTGAAGCGCGGGCGGCGTACCGACGGCGCGTCGTCGCTCCGCTCGACAGTCAGCCCGTGTGCGACCGGATGGGCATCGATGACCTGGCCCGGAACATTGGCCAGAGCAGCGCGGACGGCCTCGCGACGTTCGGGCGGCATGAGGAAGACGATGCATCCTCCGCCACCGGCACCGCAGACTTTTCCTGCCCACGCGCCGGCGCCGGTGGCTGCCTCGATTGCTGCTTCGATCTCGGGCGTGGAGATGCCGTCGATGAGCGCCTTGCGATTCTGCCACTCGTGATTCAGAGCCACGCCGGCCGCTTCGAGATCCCCGCTTTCCAGCGCTTTCTCCATCTCGATGGCGCTTTCAGCAATTTTGGCGAGCCCGTTGTGGACTTTCTTCTTGCCGTCGATCTGGCGTTTGTAGATGTCCCAGTTGTTCGTGCCGGAAAAATGGGCCACGCCGGTGTAGTGCAGCAGCATGTGCTCGGCAAGCCGGTCGACCGGCAGCGCAATCTGATGGCGGACCACCAGCCCCGGATTGAGGTGGATGGCCATGAGACCGCCGTAGACGGGAGGGTAATAATCCTGGATCCCGGCGGGGACGCGGATGAGGCGCGTCTCCAGGTCGCGGACGAGCGCGATGAGGTCGTCACCTTCCACCGGCGCGCCGGCGACCTCGGAGAGCGCGCGGACGAGCGTGATCGTCAGCGCCGAGGAGCCGCCGAGGCCCGAGCCGCGGGGGGCGTCGGTACGGGTGGTGATGCGGATGCCGGTGAGACGGAAATGCTCGAGGGCGCGATGAATCAACGCCGCTTTCGGATCGGCGGCCAACTCGTGCAGCGAGGCATAGGTTTGTTCGTACTGCTGATCGGTGAGATTGATCTCGATAGAGTCCGTGCCCGTCTCAGCGACTTCCGACTCCGCGTGATACGAGATGGCGACGTTGATGGTGCGCGAGCCGGGGTGGAAAAGGTAGAGGGGCCAGAGGTCGAGAGTACCGCCAGCGAGATCGGCGCGCACCGGCGCGCGGGCAATGACCTTTTTCATGAGGTTGGGATGCGTCCGATGGAAAGCGTATGACTGCTAGAAGAGTGCCCGCCGTTTCGTCGCGAAGGCGGCCAGTTGCTGAGCCGGCGTGGCCAGTTTGGGACTGAAGGCCGCGACGCTGCTGCGAAAGGCCGCCAGCGAGTCGCCGCGCAGCGGGTCGGGCGTGATCGACCTGAGCTTGAGCGGATCGAGCCACGTGCCGTTGTCGGAGATGCGGTAATCGAGATGCGGCCCGGTGGCGAGGCCGGTCATGCCTACGTAACCGATCACCTCGCCTTGCGTGACGTTCTTTCCGGGCTTGATCCCCTTGGCGAAGCGGGAGAGATGGAGGTACGACGTTTCGACGCGGGAACCGTGGCGGATGCGGATGTAGTTGCCTTCGCCATGGTTGTAGGTCGCATCCACGACCACGCCGTCGGCCGTCGTCATTACCGGTGTGCCAACCGGGGCGCCGTAATCAACGCCGTGGTGAGGCCGGAAGTAGTGAAGAAGTGGGTGATAGCGGCTCTTCGAGAATCCTGAAGTGATGCGGCTGAACTGCAGCGGTGCGCGTAGGAACTGCTTGCGAAGCGGGCTGCCGTTGCGAGCGTAGTAGCCGGCGCGGCCGTCGGGCGTCTCGCAGCGGAAGGCCTCGTACGTCTGACCACCGTGGACGAAGCGTGCCGCTACGATCGGGCCATACCCGACGAGATCGGCGCCGGCGAACTTCTTCTTCGTGACCAGACTGAAAGAGTCGCCCTTCTGCAGCGCGAAAAAGTCGATGTCCCACTGGAAGACGTCGACGAGCTCCTGCACGAGCTGCGGTCCTTCGCCGGCGTTGCGCAGAGCTTCCCACAGTGAGGAGTCGATCTGAGCGGAAACGGCGGTTTCGATCTCCGTCTGATGCGCCTGGTAGGGGGTGATGGCGAAGCCGGTATTGCCGCGGACGGCGTCGATCTCTCCCCAGCCGGTCACTTTCATCTCGACGCTGTCGACCGTCCCTCGGGTGTCGTAATGGAAGCGGAGAAGGTGGCCGGGGCGGAGGCGGCGGAGATCGACGGTCTTGCCGAATTCGTTGTTGAGGATGGCCGCGTCGGAGCGGCCAAGGCCGCCGGCCAGGAAGACGGAATCGAGCGTATCCCCATCTTCCAGCGTCAGCACGACGGAGTGTTCGGGAAGCGTGGCCGATGTCGGCGCGGCCAGGGCGTCGTAGCGAATCTGCGGAGGGACGATCATGGCGGCGCTGGAGACCGCCATTGTGGGCTGAGTGAGGGCGTCGTTATTGCTGACGGCGGCGAGGATGAAGGGAATCGCCAGCGGCAGCGCCACGGCCACATACACTCGAGGCTGGCGGGCGAGACGTCGCAGAAACTCACCGATTGCGAACTGTCGTTTCATCGATCTGGAACCGGTACCGGGGACGAATCGACGGGATCGTACCATGTGCCCCACCCTCCCTACCTCCGTGGTTACCAGATTAGCGGATTAGTGGATTCGTAGATCAGGGGCTGGTTGAGCCCCGTCTGCCTGATCAACTAATCCACTGACCTACTGCTTCTCCCCCGAGGGCTCCATCGAAAGCACCTGCATCGGCGCTTTCTCCGTGTCATCGCGAACCGGACCGGCTTTGTGGAAGGTCAGCGGGACGGTGAACGTCGCCAGGCCGATTTGGGCAACCGGTTGAATCGACGTCACCAGCAACTCCCTGGTCTGCGTGACGGTGCGGTTTACCTTCAACTGGGTCTCGCCGTTCACCGGGGCGCGGTTGTTGATCGTCGTGACGTTGACGATCTGTCTGAGGGCAAAGCCTTTAATGTTCGAGTTCTCGGCGGAGATCAGGTCGTCCAGGTCGGGATTGCCGGTGTGCAGCGCGCCGCTTGCCAGGAACGTGTCGCCGATGTCGCCGAAGGCGCTCGTGGTCCATTTGTCGATGGTCGTCTTCACCGTCTGGGTCAGCGGCAGGTTGCCGAAGGCGACGGTGATGTCGTAGCTCATGATCAGGCGGTAGTGCTCGGTCGGAATGCCGGCCACGGTGGGCTGGTCCGGCATTTTCGTGACGTCGATCTTTTTGTTGGCGATGGTGATCTTCCGGGCGCCGATGGAGGTGGCCACGCTGGCGGCGTTCACCTCCACGAACGATTTCCGGCTCGGGTCGATGAAGGTCATCGACCGCGATCCGTTCGTGGCGATGATGTAGGTTCCGGCGGGATAGGCATTACCGGAGAGGAACTCGACCCGGGAGCGGTCGCCATCGATGATGGCACGGCCGACGCAATCAGTTGCCGGGATCGATTCGAGGTCGGAAGAGGTCGTCTGCCGGAACTCGTACTGGATCCCTGCCGAGGCAGATGGGGCGGTGATGACGAGCAGCATGACTGCAAATGCCAGCAAGTTCTTTTTCATCAATAACCTCAGTTTTGACTGAGTATAACTCGCTCACCGGGAAATACGACTTTCCGGTGCGGCGTTGGGGCAGCCCATGTTGATCAGGAAGTTTTTCGCTCTGTCGCTGTGTGCGGCAGCGCTGTCGGTTCCGGCCGTCGCCAAGACCAATCCGGACTCGCTGGATGAGGTGATCAAGAAGGTCCAGCTTGCGCAGGCCCAAACGACCACGATTGAAGCGGACTTTCGCCAGGAGAAAACGCTGGCGCTGCTGGCCAAGCCGGAAGTCTCGACCGGCCGTTTTGTCTATTCGAAGCCGAACAACGTCCTCTGGTCCTACGACGCCCCGAAGCGGGTCACGATGCTGATCGCCGACGGCATGCTGACCACGTACTACCCCGACCTCAACAAAGCGGAGCGGATCGAGGTGAAGCGTTACCAGGACCGTATCTTCAGGTACATGGGAGCGAGCGGAGCGATCGACGAGCTCGGCGCCTGGTTCAACTTCACCTTCACGAACACGTCCGACAAGCCATACTTCGTTCTCGATCTCGACCCGAAGAACAAGGCCGTCGCGAAGCGGGTGCGTCACATCAAGATCTTCATCGACAGGAAGACCTACCTGACGACGCAGTTCGAGTACACCGAGGGCGACGGCGACAAAACGCGCTACGAGTTCCTGAACGTGAAGATCAACGCGCCGGTGGAGCAAAGCCGCTTCGTCCTGACGCTGCCGAGCAGCGTGCGCGTCGAGCAGATGAAGCTGCAATAGCTGCGCTTCGCGCGTTGACTGCGCTACCGCGCGTTGTCTGCGGCTTCGCCGCGTTGTTTGCGCTTCGCGCGTTGGGTGAGCATTCTCGCGCTCGCCAATGTTGATGTTGACCTGAACGCGCGAAGCGCAGATAACGCGCGGTAGCGCAGACAACGCGGCGGAGCCGCAGACAACGCGCGAAGCGCAATGAACAGACTGACATTCAGCCTTCTCGGCACCGATGGCTCCGCCCGGCGTGGCGAGATCGTGACGGCGCATGGGACGATCCAGACTCCCGTGTTCATGCCGGTTGGGACTCTGGCGTCGGTGAAGGCGCTGACGACGGAGCAACTGCGGCAGCTCGGGCCGGAGATCATCCTCAATAACACCTATCACCTCATGCTTCGGCCGGGCGTCGATCTGCTCGAGCGCATGGGTGGCGTCCACCGCTTCATGAACTGGGACCGGGCGGTGCTTTCGGACTCGGGCGGGTTTCAGGTCTTTTCGCTGGCGTCGATCCGCAAGGTTCGGGAGGAGGGGGTCGAGTTCCGGAGCCATATCGACGGCTCGGCGCACTTTCTCTCGCCGGAAACGTCGATCGACATCCAGCAGCGGATGGGAGTCGACATCGCCATGGCTTTCGATGAATGCCCGGCCTACGGGATCGCCCATGCCGAGGTGGAGAGGTCAATGGAGCTGACCCACCGCTGGGCGCGGCGCTCGCTGGCGGCGCGAACAGGGGCATCGGCGCTTTTCGGCATCGTGCAGGGAGGCATCCATCACGATCTGCGCAAGCGAAGCGCCGAGGAGATCGGGGCCATCGCCTTCGACGGGGTTGCCATCGGCGGCGTCTCGGTCGGTGAGCCGAAAGAGGAAATGCTCGACGTGATGCGATTCACCGCGCCGCTGCTGCCGGCAGACAAGCCGCGGTATCTGATGGGCGTGGGTACCCCCGAGGATCTGCTCGACGGCGTGGCCGCGGGGATCGACATGTTCGACTGCGTGATGCCGACGCGAAACGCCCGGAACGGCTCGCTCTTTACCAGCTTCGGCAAGGTGGCGATCAAGAACGCGCGCTTCGCCGATGACCCGCGGCCGCTCGATCCGAACTGCTCCTGTGTGACCTGCCGGACGGTGTCGCGGGCCTACCTTCGACACCTCTACGTCACCGGCGAAATCGCGGCGATGGTTTACAACACCATCCACAACGTCTCGTTTTACCTTGACTTGATGAGGGGTATTCGGCAATCTATCGCGTCCAACTCTTTGCAGGCTTTTCGCGATGCGTTCCTCTCGCGGGTCGTGAGCGGCGAAGTTGACGCCTGACGACAAAGAGCCCCCGATCAACGAATCAGACAGAAAAGACGATATGACAGCAATTGCTCTGCTTCTCCAAGCGACCTCCGGCGGCACCGCCGCCTTCCTCATCAACATCCTGCCGATCGCGGCGATTTTTCTCGTCTTCTACTTCCTGGTCATCGCCCCGGCGAACAAACAGCGGCGAAAGACGGCCGAAATGCTCAGTACGCTCAAAAAGGGCGACCGCGTCCTGACCTCGGGCGGGATTTACGGGACGGTGCAGGGTGTTGAGGCCGAAGTTGTCTACCTGAAAATCGCCGAGAATGTGAAGGTCAAGGTTACACGTTCTGCGGTCACCGGAATCATCTCGGGCGATGCGGCGGAGTAACCGCTTCCCTTTTTCCTGGAGGAAACTTGACTAGAGGTCTGTTGTGGAAAGTCATCCTGATCCTGGTTGTCCTCGTCGGCTTCGCCGCCGCGATCATCCCGACCAAAGATAACCCCGAGCCGATCCGCCGCGGCCTTGACCTGAAGGGCGGTACGCATCTGGTCATGCTCGTGAACGTCGGCGATGCCGTGCGCCTCGAGACCGATCAGGCGTCGGAGATGCTCAAAGCCCAGGCGAAAAAGGGCAACCTGCCGATCCCGACCACGAAGCGCGTGAATGACACGACGTTCGTCGCCGTCCTTCCCGCCGAGACGCCGACGAACGGGTACGAGACGATCGCCAAGGACTACATCCCGTCGTTCGACGTGAGCCGCACGCCCGAGGGGGCCATGCAGTTCAAGATGAAGACGGCGTCGCAGACGGCCATCGAGCGCGACACGATGACGCACACGGTCGAGACAATCGACAACCGCGTCAACGCCCTCGGCGTCACCGAGCCCTACATCGCGCCCGAGGGCAACAACCGCATCGTCATCCAGCTCCCCGGCGTCGACGATCCGGCGCGCGTGAAGGACATCATCCAGACGACGGCGCAGCTTCAGTTCCGTCTCGTCGAAGGCGAGCCTGCCTCCGACCCGACGGCGGCGCTCAACAGCGTCGCGCCGAACATGAAGACCGAGGTCGACATCCTGCCTGGCACGCGCGAAGACGCGCTCGGCCGTGCGTCGGGCGTCGAGTATTACGCCGTCCGCAAAACGGTCCCGGTCACCGGCACGGATCTGAAAAACGCCCGCGTGCAGAAGGGCCAGCTCGGC
This sequence comes from Thermoanaerobaculia bacterium, assembly GCA_017883235.1. Lineage (GTDB taxonomy): Bacteria > Acidobacteriota > Thermoanaerobaculia > Gp7-AA8 > Gp7-AA8 > JADGNZ01. The sequence continues at coordinate 36,766 of JADGNY010000003.1, forward strand.
CAGCCGAATGTCGGCTTCTCGCTCACCCCGGACGGCGCTCGCAAGTTCGGCGACCTGACGGGTGCGAACATCAAGCGGCGCCTGGCCATCGTTCTCGACAAGAAGGTCGTTTCCGCTCCGGTCATCAACAGCCAGATCAACGAGTCGGGTATCATCGAAGGGACCTTCACGCAGCAGCAGGCGGCCGATCTTTCGCTCGTCCTGCGCAGCGGCTCGCTGCCGGCGTCACTGACGCCGCTGGAAGAGCGCACCGTCGGTCCGTCGCTCGGACGCGATTCGATCCGCCAGGGCGTGCTGGCCTCGCTGGTCGGCTTCATCGCCCTGATCCTGGCCGTGCTGCTCTACTACAAAGGCGCCGGCATCAACGCGGTGCTGGCGCTGCTTCTGAACCTGGTCATCCTGCTGGGCATGATGTCGATCTTCCACGCGACGCTGACACTGCCCGGCATCGCCGGCATCATCCTGACGCTGGGTATGGCCATCGACTCGAACGTCCTCGTCTTCGAGCGCATCCGCGAGGAATTGCGCGATGGCAAGGTGGTTCGCGCGGCCATCGAGAACGGCTTCTCCCGCGCCTTCGGCACCATCATCGACACGCATATGACGACGATCATCTCGGCGCTCTTCCTCTTCCAGTTCGGAACGGGGCCGATCAAGGGATTCGCCGTCACGCTGCTCATCGGTCTGTTCGCGTCGGTCTTCACGGCGTTCTTCGTCTCGCGCGTGATCTTCGACGTCATCTACAAAGCGCAGAATCGCCCGACCGAGATCAGCATCTAGGAAAGGCGAGGAGAGATACCCATGCAGATATTCGTCAATTCCAAGTTCGACTTCGTACGCTGGCGTTTTTACGCCGTGTCGTTCTCCCTTCTTTTCATGCTCCTCGGGCTGGCGATGTTCCTGAAGCACGGCGTCAACTGGGGAATCGACTTCGCCGGCGGCGCCACCGTGACCCTGAAGTTCCGCGACGCGGTTGTTCCGATGGACCGTCTTCGCGCCGACCTCGCGGACGCCTCGATCCAGCAGTACGGCAAGGCTGATGACCGCGCCGTGTTGATCCGGCTTCCGGAGCTGAAGAAGGAAGTCGACTACGCCGGTCTGGTCGTGGCGAAGTTGAATGCCGATCTGAACCCCCAGTCGACCACGAAGCTCGATCTGAACTTCAACGGCGGCGACCGGCTGGCTGAGCTTCTCTCCTCGATCGATCCGGAGGCGAAAGGAACGGTTCCAACCGCCAAGGACTACTACCGGGACGTCGCCCAGAACGTCATCAACAAGCGCTCGGAAGTCGGTATCTTCACGAACATGGCACAGGTGACTTCGGCTCCCGGCGTGACGACGAGAATCGCCGGCGTGCTGAACGAAAAGACCTTCCTCGGTGCCTTCAACGTGCTCAATCAGGAGACGGTCGGACCGCAGGTTGGCCATGACCTGCAGCAGAAGGCCATCTGGGCCGTCGTCCTCTCGACGCTGGCCATGGGCCTCTACCTCTGGCTTCGCTTCGATCTGATGTTCGGCGCCTCAGCCATCGTCTGCATCGTTCATGACGTGCTGATGTCGCTGGCCTTCCTGATGATGATCAACGGCGAGTTCTCGCTGAATATCGTCGCGGCGCTGCTGCTCATCGTCGGTTTCTCGATCAACGACACGGTGGTCATGTACGACCGCGTCCGCGAGAACAAGCGGAAGCTGAAGACGCGCATGACGCTGGATGAACAGCTCAATCTGGCCATGAACCAGACGCTGTCACGGACGATCCTGACCTCCGGCTCAGTGGTCATCGTCCTGGTGGCACTGCTCCTCTTCGGCGGCAAGGTGATCCACGAGTTCGCCTGGATCCTGCTCATCGGTGTTCTGGCCGGTACGTACTCGACGGTTACGATCGTCCCCGCGGTCGCCATCGCTTGGAACAATCTGACCGGCCGCACGCACGACCTTTCCGGCCCGGTGGCGCGGACGCGTACCGACAATCCGCCGCGCCAGGAGACGCCTACGCCGCAGCAGCGGAAACGCAAGGCGGGTTAAGGGATCAACGAAGATTCAACAAAAGACGCCGCCGGTTTCGGCGGCGTTTCCTTTTGGTCGTGGAAACGCGACTCGTACGAATCACTCTCGCTCTACTCGGGTGACTCGGGGTTAGAATCAACGCTATGAGAATCTCATCGGGCAAGGTTGTCGACGGCCAGATCGTGTATGAGGGCGAGTTTCCGGAAGGAGCCGAAGTCACCGTGATCGCGCGCGATGACGAGGAGACGTTCGACGTCAGTCCAGAACTGCGCGCCGTTCTCTTGCAATCGATCGCAGAATGCGAACGGGGAGAGACCATTTCGGGCGACGATCTGATCCGCGAGATGCGCAGCCGCGAAGGCAGCGTTTTGCGTCCTCTTACAAGGGGTGATGTTTAGAATCGGCGAGAGCGAGTTGAAACCGGCATGAACCGCTGCGCTGCTGTATGGCCCGCCGGTGATCTGTATATCGGAAGGGACTCATCGAGGGATAGCCATGTGGGAAGACCCAATCGTGAAGGAAACCCGCGCCGCGCGCGAGGAACTACTGGAGCGCTTCAACTACGACCTAGATGCGCTTTGTGACTACCTCAATGAAATCGGCCACCAGAGCGGGAAGAAGGCCGTAACTCTCGAACCACGCCGTCCCGCGGAAGCATCGCGCAAGGTGTCATAGTGGCAGGCATATTCTAGTTCACGTCGCACCCCAGTCGTCACGCAGATTGGACGCGACACATCACGCAATGTTCACTTGCTTCTATTATTGGCTCATTCAGCCGCTTCGTGCTGCGTATGACGATACAGCCTCCTCCGTTCCCCTGATGTCAACTACACTATCCACCTCTGACTTCGCCGAAATCACGCTTGGGATATTCGGCGACGGCATCGGCCCAAGTTACGCCCGCCTCGTCGTGCCAAATCTCGTAAGCGAGACGATCCCACCTGAATTGCTACCGCTACTTCAGGCTGTCCGCGAGCACCTGTTGTCAACGCTACGGCTCACTCTCCATCCTGAAGCAGCGTTGTGGGAACGGCCTCTTTGGACGTTCTGGACGGGCCCAGCGGCGAATCGACTAGCCTTCACTCTCACACAACACTTTGCCAACCCCTCATTCGACGCCGAACGCGCGCGGAGGGTCTTCGATAGTACCTTCGATATGCGCGACGAAGTACGCCTCTTCGTGGACGGTGGCGACACTCACATCCCACTTCAATACAGATACTTATCGCTGTACAAGATCATCGAACTACACTTTAAAACCCGTGGCCAGTGGCGCCAGCAAGAAGTGGAAGAGTTTTTCAGTAGCTTCGCCGAACGCTTTCGTGAGAGAGGCATTCACGCGAAGCCATTCACCTATCTTACGGGAGTTCGCGATCGCTGTGCTCACGTCAAGACTGGTCGAACGCACGAGCGAATTGGTGTAACGCATCTTAGCCAGAAAGATCTTGCGAGAGTAAACGATGTCATGCCGCTGGCCGGCGACATCGCCATAGCCATCCTGAACATGCGTGGCAAAGGCAAAGCTACGGTTGAGCGTCGATCGGAATCGTGGCTCCAGTGGCAGTATCCGAAAGGTTGACCACGCTATGACCTTGACTTCCATTAGCCTCGGCTACGACCTCATCTGCGACGAGGACACGTCATTTGAGTCTGCTCCTCCTTTGCAATTCTCTTCAGCAGTCTGCGATATCGAAGTTGCAGACGGCAAACTTGAAGCGCACTTGAAGGGTGCCTACTCGTCCGTTGAGGAGGCGCGGGCGGTAGTTGAGCCTCTGCTCCGAGCCTGGATAATCCGGAATGGAGTTTCGGTCGGCCGATCGGAGTTTCGAGTTAAGTCCACCTTCGCTTCTTACTTTTTAGATCGGCCCCCCGACAGTCTCTTGACGCTGGGCACGCCAACGATCACATTTTTAGCGGCGGGGCGCCTCCAAATTACTTTGCGCAACAAGTATCCCGACTTCCCTGCAGATTTCATCGCGTCTCCGCTCGTTGAGACGCTCTGGCATCGATATCGCGGTCATCTGTTGGGGCGCGAGCCGCTACTTTCCATGGCCTATTTTTGTTTGACTGCAGTCCAGATAGAAGCCGGAGGGAGACACCAAGCCTATGCTCAGTTCGGGGTTGAGGAGGGGGTCCTCAGAAAGATCGGCGAGCTTACATCCAGACACGGGGATGATCGGTCAGCACGTAAAGTCGTGCGAAACCAGCTACCGCTAACCGGGCAAGAACAGAGATGGCTAGAAGCAGCTGTTAAGGCGTTGATTCTTCGCATCGGCGGGGCATCCGCAAATGTGTTGGCGACATTACGATTGACAGACTTGCCGCTCATCGTAGGCAGCGCATGATTGAGAAACAGAAGCGCGGTTAGGGTAGGTGCGGCTTAAATGGCACTGAGCAAGCGATACCATAATAGGAGAGCAGGCTCCGATCGTGGCACGGTGTCGGTGATCGCAGTGTGGCCCGAGGGATTCACGACTCGATCAGCGGACGCGATCTGGTGATCGCCTCTCATCAAATTCGGCACCTTCACGCGAACGCCGCTGGCTTGATCGAAGGCCTCGCCTTCGCTGACGAAGGCGACCAATGGCGACGGCACCCCATTGCCGCCGAAGTTCCGTAGCGTGCCTTCGTCGGCACACTGGAAACGAAGGCGCTCTTTACTAGCCGTGGTCTCGATCTCCACGAACGTGGCCGTCCCGCCTTCTGGATCCAACCACATCGGACCGGTCCCGTGACGCGTGCCGAGCGCGGCGGCTTGCGCGTCCACCATCCGGGCAGCGTGCGCGTCAGGGGCGGGGTTAGCAGGCTCGCGACCTCAGCCTGATTGCCATCGCGCAGCAATTCGACCAGATGCGAGACCTTCGCGTTGTGCTCTGCCACGCGCGGCACAGCGCCGGCCATCGCATTGATCCGCTCCCCTTCGACCCGGAACCACGAACGGCCTTGCGAATCGCGCTCCACACTGCGTGGCAGATCGAGGGTCACGGTCCGCGGAGCATCGACCTGCAGGATCGCGCGCAGGCGATGCGCGGCGATCGACGCGAATGGCTGTCCGGCGAATTCGTTCGCGTTCGTGGCCACGACGAGAGTGCGGTCGTTCTCGCGGTCATGGAACATCATCGCGCCGTGGCCGACGGCATCGTCATCGCCGCCGTGGCCGGTGAAGGGGCCCGTCGCCTCCAACGCGATCGTAGCGTGCTCACCGAACGGCTTGCGGCAGCGATCACGATAACGGCGCTTGCCGCCCCCGAAGTCGATGCCGTCGTCTGCGCCGCTCTCACCATCGGGGCGCTCGCCACCGCAAGTCTGGAGCGTGTGGTGGCGAGGCACGGTTGGATGGGGTTAGGTAGATAGGGGAAAGGAGGCATTATCCGCGTGACTCACAGGATAAGGTGATCGACGACGGAGGGACGACCGATACAACTTGATAGACTCAGCGTTCCGACAGGAGAAACCCTATCCATGGCTGACAACGACCACGACGACGCTCTCGAATACCACTCGGGGGGACGTCCGGGAAAAACCGAAGTCGTTCCTACGAAGCCGACCGCGACGCAGCGCGATCTGGCGCTTGCCTACACACCGGGGGTGGCCAAGCCCTGCCTCGAGATCGCCCGCGAGCCGGGCGACGTCTACAAGTACACGAACAAAGGGAACCTGGTCGCCGTCATTTCGAACGGCACGGCAGTCCTGGGCCTTGGCAACATCGGCCCCGCCGCCGGCAAGCCGGTGATGGAAGGGAAAGCCGTTCTCTTCAAGCGTTTCGCGGACATCGACGTCTTCGATCTCGAGCTCGACACACACGACACCGAGGCGTTCATCAACGCCGTCAGGATCATGGAGCCGACGTTCGGAGGCATCAACCTCGAAGACATCGCCGCGCCGGAGTGCTTTGAAATCGAGGAGCGTCTCAAGGCGGTGATGAAGATCCCCGTCTTTCACGACGACCAGCACGGCACGGCCATCATCTCCGCCGCCGCGCTGAAAAACGCGCTCGAAGTGGTCGGCAAGAAGATCGAAGAAGTGCGCATCGTCATCTCCGGCGCCGGTGCCGCGGCCATGGCCTGCCTGCGCCTCTACATCAAGATGGGATTGCGCAAAGAGAACGTGATCCTGACCGACAGCAAGGGCGTGATCTTCAAGGGGCGCACGATCGACATGACGCCGTACAAGGAGGAGTTCGCGGCCGAAACCTCCCGGCGGACCCTGACGGAAGCGTTGGTGGGCGCGGACGTCCTCGTCGGCCTCTCCATCGGCGGCATCGTCAAGCCACACATGATCCAGTCGATGGCCAAAGATCCGATCGTTTTCGCGATGGCCAATCCCGATCCGGAGATCCCCTACGACGACGCGGTCGCCGCGCGGCCCGACGTGATCATGGCCACCGGCCGCTCCGATTACCCGAATCAGGTCAACAACGTCCTCGGATTTCCCTTCATCTTCCGGGGCGCGCTCGACTGCCGCGCCACGACCATCAACGACGAGATGAAGCTGGCCGCCTCTCTTGCCCTGGCCGAGCTGGCGAAGGAAGAAGTGCCGGACGCGGTACTGCGCGCGTACGGCGGCGGCGCGAAATTCACCTTCGGACGCCACTATCTGATCCCGAAGCCGTTCGACTCCCGCGTGCTCCTCAACGTGCCGGTGGCTGTGGCGCGGGCGGCGGCCGAGAGCGGCGTGGCGCAGGAGCCGATCACCGATTACGACGCCTATCGCCGCCGCCTCGAGCAGCTTCTCGGACGCGCGCGCGGGATGATGCACGGCGTCTACGACCGCGCCAAACGCGATCCAAAACGGATCGTCTTCCCCGAGGGCGACCAGGAAAAGATCATTCGAGCCGCCAAGATCCTCATCGATGAAGGGCTCGCCCATCCCATCCTGCTGGTCAAACGCGAGGTCGTCGCACCACTGCTGGAGAAGCATCACATCGACGAATCGAAAGTCACGATCATCGACATCGAGCACTGCGAACAGCTCGATCAGTATGTTCGCCGCTTCGCCGAGATCCGGCGGCGGCATGGCATCACCGTCGCTGATGCGTACCGGATTTTGAACAGCCGCAACTACTTCGCCATGATGATGGTCGAGGCAGGCGATGCCGACGGCGTGATCGCCGGCTTGCGCACCTACTACCCGGCCACGATCAAACCGGCGCTGCAGATCGTCAAGACGCGGCCCGGTGTGAAGAGGGTTTCCGGTGCGTATCTGCTGATGTTCAAGAGCCGGATGCTGATCCTCGCGGACACGACCGTGACGATCGAGCCGTCGGCCGAGGATCTCGCGGAGATCGCCATTCTCACGGCGGAAACGGCGCGGCGGTTCAATATCGAGCCGCGCATCGCCATGATCTCGTTCTCCAACTTTGGCTCGACGAAGCATCCGGATGCGGAGAAGGCGGCCAGGGCCGTGGCGATCGTGAAGCAACTGCGGCCCGATCTCATCATCGAAGGGGAGATGCAGGCCGACGCCGCGGTCGAGCCGGGCATCGCCCACGCCGACTATCCGTGGAGCGCGATTCAGGGCGACGCCAATGTGCTGATCTTCCCGAGCCTCGACGCCGCAAATGCCGCCTATAAACTTCTCTGGCGCCTCGGGGGCGCCGAGGCAATCGGTCCCATTCTTCAGGGAATGGCCAAGCCGGTGCACGTGCTCCAGCGCGGCGTCGATGTCAGCGACATCGTCAACATGGCCGCCATCGCCGTCGTCGACGCGCAGGAAGCGGGTTCCTAGAAGGAGATCCCATCGTGTCCGATCACTACTACGCGCCCGAACACCTGAAAGCGTTCGGATCGATTTCTGAAGGCGCTCCCGAGCTGGGCAAGAAGTTTTTCGAGTACTACTCCGCGGTCTTCGCGCCGGGAGCGCTCACCGAGCGCGAGAAGGCGTTGATCGCGCTCGCCGTGGCGCACACGGTGCAATGCCCGTACTGCATCGACGCGTATACGACCGAGAGTCTGCAGAAGGGAGCCGACCTCGAGCAGATGACCGAGGCGGTGCATGTGGCTTGTGCAATCCGCGGCGGTGCGTCGCTTGTTCACGGGATGCAGATGAAGGAACACGCCGAAAAGGTGGGTATGTGACCATATCTCTGCCGGCGTCGACGTTGTCGTCGCGCCGTGCACCCCTGGCCGATCCACGCGAACAATTGGCAAGGCTCGAAGCCAGCACCGCAGGCCGGGCCAGCTTTCAGGAGACGCTTCGCGCCGCCGGTTGGCCCGACCTGACTCCGGCCAGTCTCGAGATCTTCCAGATCAACCTCGGCAAGTTGTGCAACATGACCTGCCGCCACTGCCACGTCGACGCCGGTCCCGACCGCTCCGACGCCATGATGACCCGCGAGATGGTCGACGCCTGCCTGCGCGCTCTCGATCAGACCCCCGCGCACACGGTCGACATCACCGGTGGCGCACCGGAGCTGCATCCCGAGTTTCGCTATCTCGCGGACGCGGCGCATGCGAGGGGAAAGCACGTCATCGACCGCTGCAACCTGTCGGTGCTCCTGCTCCCGCGCAACGCCGGCCTCGCGGAATGGCTGGCCGATCGAGAGGTCGAGGTCGTCGCCTCGCTGCCGCATTACCGTCAGCGGAGCACCGATGCGCAACGCGGCGACGGAGCCTTCGAGAAATCGATCGCGGCGCTCCGCCTGCTCAACACCGTCGGATATGGCCACGGAAACCCGCGCCGGATCCTGTCACTGATGACGAACCCCGCCGGGGCCTTCCTGGCCGCACCGCAGTCGAGCGCCGAGAGCGAGTGGAAGACCGCGCTGCACCGCGATTTCGGCATCACGTTCGACCGCCTCCTGGCGCTGAACAACATGCCGATCTCCCGCTTCCTGGAGTGGCTGATCGAATCGGACAATCTCGACTCCTACATGTCCCGCTTGATCGACGGCTTCAACCCCGTCGCCGTTTCGGGCGTGATGTGCCGCAACACCCTCTCCGTCTCCTGGGACGGCCGCCTCTTCGACTGCGACTTCAACCAGATGCTCGATCTCGACGCGGAAACGGCTGTCGGAACGATGACCATCGAGAGCTTCGACTTCGAGCAGTGGCAGAAGCGGAGCGTCGTAACACGCACGCACTGCTTCGGCTGCACCGCCGGCGCGGGTAGTTCGTGCGGTGGGTCGACTACGTAGCAGCGCAGACGACTTGAACGACACACTGTGGTCAGTCGATGACGCACTGCGATCAGTCGATGATACACCGTGATCAGTTGATGACACACCGTGATCAGTTAATAGCACACCGTGATCAGTTAATGGCACACCGCGATCTGATCACGACGCACCACGATGAACTAATGACACATCTGTATCAATCAACGACAGACGATGATCAGCTAGTGACATACCGTTCTCGGTTAATGAAACACCGTGATCAGTTAATGAAACACCGTGATCAGTTAATGAAACACTGTTCTCAGTTAGTGAAACACTGTTCTCAGTTAATGAAACACTGTTCTCAGTTAATGAAACACTGTTCTCGGTTAACGACACACCGTGATCAGTTAGCGACATTCTAGAGGCAGATAATGACATTCTAAAGGCAGTTAATGTGAGGTCGTGCCAAAGGAGCACGACAACCCGACGGCAACCTACGAAGGCGTCCCGCTCGGATCGATCCTCGAACGCGCCGGCGTCCCTCGCGGCGAGAAGCTCCGCGGCAAGGCGCTTCGGGCGATCGTCGTCATCACGGCATTCGATGGATACGAGGTCGTGTTCACCCTTCCCGACACCGATCCGGCGTTCACCGACCGGCTCATCATCCTCGTGGAGAAGAAGGACGGTAAGCCGTTGCCCGAGAAGGAAGGGCCGTTCCGCATCGTTGCGCCCGCGGAGAAGCGGCCGGCGCGGTGGATACGGAATGTGAAGACAATTGCAGTCAAGAATGTGGAGTGACCAAATGTGGGAAGACCCGATCGTGAAGGAAACACGTGAGCTCCGCGAAGAGATGGTTGCTGAGTTCGACGGCGATCTCGACGCGCTGTGGCAGCACCTTCAGAAGGTTCAGGACCAGTATCGAGATCGCGTTGTTACCGGGCAACCGAAGCCGGTTGTCGACGACCGCGAGAAATAACGACGCGATGCCGCGTCAAACGTAGATTGGACTACGTAGGTCGGACTCTCCAGTCCGACCGATGCTCGCGCTGGTGGTAGTTCTAGCTCTAGCTCTAGCTAGAACGCGTTTTTCAAGAGGGGTCAGACTGGAGAGGCCCACCTACGTTTTCGGCGCTGCGCTCGGCGTCCAGCTCTGTCCGCGACTTTGACGGCGGTACGAAGATAGGCTCTTCCCAAGCCGAGGGATCATCAAGATCTGCGATGACCTCAGCTTCGATCTGATCGTCAAGGAGCTTCTGTTTGCGTGAAGTCATAGGTTCTAGTGTCGTCTCAAGATTGAAATCGGAGGTTAAGCACCTCTCAATTCACTGTCATCCTGAGCCTGCCGGAGCCGCTGAGCGAGCGTAGCGAGCGAAGGGCGGCGGAGGACGGCGAAGGATCTCCAGGTGCGCTGCTTGGGACAGGAGCGAAACTGTGATTTCTGTAACGAAGGTCCTACCGTCGAAGGGATAGGCTCGCAAACGAAAATCGAGCTGATCTGGATGAATGACAAACCCCTGCTGCGCTTCTGCCCCAGTCTTCGCATCTTGAGATCCTTCGCCGTCCTCCGCCGCTTTTCGCTCGCTACGCTCGCTCAGCGGCTTCGGCAGTCTCAGGATGACAATTTGGACGCCAGCGCGACCATCGTCCACCCCTGATTTCAATGCTGACAGGGCACTAGCCGGTGACGAATCGCAGTCGTGCGTTCGGCCCCGTACACGGTAGCGATTTTGGTGCGTTTCGTCACTGGGAAACTGAAGAGGGTTGTCGACGACCGCAAACGCTAACGTAGCGACAGACCAGACTCATCCGAGTCGGATTTTCCTAACTGTCTCGCTGGGAAATGCTCCGAGAAGAGTCGGTACGTCGATGGCAAATGCCCGAGCTAAACGCACGATCACGTGCAGGCTTGGTCCCTGCTCGCCGCGTTCCAGATTTCCGACGTAGTTGAGCGAGATGCCCGCCGTTTCCGCGAGCCGTTCCTGCGACCATCCCCGTTCCGATCGCAGTTGCCGAAGAGACTCGCCAAACAAAACCGCCTCCGGTGCTTTCTTGCGTGAAGCAGTCATCGCTCTCTTGACATTCCACACGATCGTTGGTAGTTTGCCTACCCACGATCATGGGTATCAACGTTCGGAGATGATATGGCCAAGATTGCAAGGATCGGCACACGCCGAGCGCTCAACAGCAGGAGAGCCATCACCGTCGAGTTGCCCGAGTTTCTTCTTCAGGCGCTCGAAGTCCGTGTCGCAGAGGCAAACATCGGCTCAGAACACGACGACGACGTGACGCTGGATCACCTCCTCGAGCTTGAGCTCGCGGAGAGGCTTTCGATCGGAGAGGTCGCGCTTCTTGAGCAAAAGGTGCCGGGGATCGGCGCGGCGGTATCGATGTGGTTGCGCGAGATCGATTGAGTTAGAAGGCCGGTGTTGATAGCGTCCCAGCCGCGGCAGATTTGGCATCGGTCGAGGAGTGTTGAGTCGCGACCGTTTCACTCTACGATACGTAGATGGTGTCCTTCCCCTTCGAGGGAGTCGCCTCGAAGATTGGGTCGAAGTGTCGTGAAAGTTTAGTATTTGCGAGGATCGCCGACCAGCCAGAAGCTTGGAAACGTGATCATGAACGGGGAGGCGAAACATGGACATTCAATCCACTCTAGGCGATGTATACCGAACGGCGCTGGCCGAGCACGGCGATGGCAGCATGTGGACGCACGACGCGCAAAACGCCTTCTCATTGGATGAATGGTGGGATGACGCGCAGCGGTCCGAGGCATCAGATCAGCGCATTTTCTCGTATGACGGCATACGTATCGTTCGGCATGGTGCAGATGTGCAAGACCAAAAAACCGTTATCTACCTCGCAGCTATCCGCTGCGCGTCTTGCAAGCGGTTTGTGCAGGAGGAGCCCGAACAGTTCAACCGTCGCCGTCTGGGCGAGCCGCAAAACAACATACCGATTTATTGCATAAGGTGCGTGTCCGGAGGAGTAATCGGACCGCATCTGTTTCGTGGAGCTTGATTAACCGACTCGTCAGTTTCGCCACGGCTCGTGAGTGTAGGATGCCAGGATGCGGACACTGTTGGGATGGGTGTTTCTCATTTGGTCCGCGTGGCTCATGATGGTGGTCTATGGCTACCTCCGGCACCCTAAGCAGACGAACAAGGCGACGACCGCAGTTCTAGTGCTGCTGGGGTTTATCTTGTTCGCGGGATTGCTCGGCGGGATCGGCCTGTGGCTCGTGTTTCGATGAATGACTTTCGAGTGGACCCCACTACAGAGTCTTAGTTCTTCCGCTGCTCCAGCGCCCGGTACCCGATATCCGTCCGGTACCTTGCTCCCTCGAATCGCACCTTCGGCGCGGCCTCGTACGCCTTCGCAAGCGCCTCGGAGAGCGTGGCGGCGCGAGCGCAGACGCTGGCGACGCGGCCGGCTACGTTGACCATTCGGCCGCCGCGGGGGATCGTTCCGGCGTGGAAGACCGTCACGGCCGGGTCGTCGATCGGATCGATGACGACTTCCTGCCCTTTCGGGAAATCGTTGGGATAGCCGTCGACGGCGATGACGACGCAGGCGGCGGCCTCCTTGAGCCAGTTCAGCTTCGTGTCGCCGAGGTTGCCGCGGGCGACTTTGAGGCAGACGTCGGCCAGATCGTCTTCGAGGCGGAGCATCTGCACCTGCGTTTCGGGGTCGCCGAAGCGGCAGTTGTACTCCAGCACCTTCGGGCCCTTCGCCGTCAGCATCACACCGGCGTAGAGGCAGCCGGTGTATGGGCGTCCCTCGGCGGCCATCCCCTGAATCGTCGGCATGATGATCGTCTTCACGATCTCCGCCGCGGTCTCGCCGTTCAGGACCACGGCCGGTGAGTGCGCCCCCATCCCGCCGGTGTTGGGCCCCGTCTCGCCGTCGAAAGCCTTCTTGTAGTCTTTGGCCGGCGCCAGCGAGACGAACTTCGTCCCGTCGGTGAGGGCCATGAACGACACCTCCTCGCCGGTCAGGAACTCCTCGACGAGGATGCGGTTGGCGGCGTTGCCGAACTTCTTCTCCTCGAAGACGAGCCGGAGATACTCCTCCGCTTCCCTCTTCGAACCGACGATGACGACGCCCTTGCCAGACGCCAGCCCGTCGACCTTGAGGACCGAGGGATAGCCGAACTCCTTCAGCGCCGCTTTGGCCTCATCGATCGACGAGCAGACCCTGGCGTCGGCGGTCGGGATGGCGTACTTGCGCATGAACTCTTTGGAGAACGCCTTCGACCCTTCCAGCTCGGCAGCCAGGCGCGTCGGGCCGAAGATGGCCAGATCGCGCTTCTGGAACTCGTCGACGATGCCGAGGGTCAAGGGGAGCTCCGGACCGACGATGGTCAGGTCCATCTTCAGCTTCTCGGCGAAATCGGCGAGCTCGATGATGTCGGCCACGCCGATGTTCACACAGTCAGCGATGGCTGCGATCCCGGCGTTTCCCGGAGCCGCGTAGACCTCCTTGACGAGAGGAGACTGGCGGAGTTTCCACGCGATCGCATGCTCGCGTGCCCCTTGCCCAACGACCAGAACGCGCATGTGGTGGTGTTTGGGATTCTAGCACCAGAAATCCAACGCCCCCCATAGACGTTCCCAATCCCACCGCCGTACATGTGTGACGATGGCCGCGGTAGTCCTCCAAATGATCCCGACGAACGTGTCTGTGGAGCCCGACGATCGCCAGCTGGTCGAACAGATCCGGCAGGGCGACGATGGGGCCTTTGAGATGCTCGTTCGCCGGAAGACCTCCAAGGTCTACAGCCTTTGCTATCGCGTCATCGGCAACGGCGAAGACGCCAAGGACATCTCCCAGCTCGTCTTCCTCAAGCTTTGGGAGAACATCGAGAAATATGATCCGACGTACGCCTTCGACACCTGGCTCTACCGGATGGTGACCAACGTCGCCATCGACTTCATGCGCAACAAACAGTCGCGCGACAACGCCGTCAACTCCAACCTGCGGCTGGTGAAGACGTCGGTCGACCCGGAACAGAGCGTGACCGTTGCCCGCAAAGAGGTCGAATCGGTCTTCAACGCCGTCTCGAACGTCCTCTCCCCGAAGCAGAAGACCATCTTCGTGATGAGCGAGATGGAAGACCTTCGCTCTTCCGAGATCGCCAAAATCCTCGGATGCCGGGAGTCGACGGTGCGCAATCACCTCTTCAACGCCCGCAAGCTGATGCAGGCGCAGTTGAAGAAGCGGTTCCCCGAATACGCGCGGCTCTGGGAGGAATCACGATGATGACCTGCCGGCAGTTCCGCGCGAACCTGCAGCCCGGCACGGCGGACGCCGCTCTGCTCGAGCATCTCCGGCATTGCGATGCCTGCCTCGACTACGCGATGGGCATCGATCCCGATCTCTTCTTCCGCTCCATCGGCGGCGAAGAGCTCGTTCCGCCCGGCGGCGTCGATGCCTTCGTGGGCGATGTGATGTCGCAGGTTCGGGTACGCAGCGCCGAGACGTCGCTGGCGCCGCGCCATGCTTCCAGCGTGTGGCGCCGGCTGGCCATCGCCGCGACGATCGTTGCCGGCGTCACCGGCACCTCGCTCGTCTATCGCCTCGAACGAAGCGCCCCGGCCCCGCAACATGTGGCACAGACACTCCTGTCTGTGCAGCGCGCGAAGCCTCATCCCACGGCTCTTGCGACGAAATCGTTCGTGGAAACGTATTCATCTCACAACGCGACGATCGTCGAGATGCCGAACGACGGCAGCGACGCCAAAGTCGTGATGATCTTCGACGATACGTTGCCGGCGGATTTATGAATCTGAAACGCGTTCTCCTGATGATCTCGATGATGGCCGCCCTCTCCGGCGCCGCATTCGCGGAACCGCCCGCCGCAGCCGCAGCCGACAGTAAGCCCGGGCTGGCCGTTCATACCTTCACCTTCAAGTTCAAGCAGGCCGACAAGGCCGCCGCGGCCATCAAACTGCTGCTCAGCACCGACGGCTCGATGTCGATCCAGCCCTCGACGAACTCGCTCGTCGTCACCGACCGTGCCGAGAACATGAAGAACGTCGCCAGGATGATCGGCGACTTCGACAAGGAGCCGCAGAGCTTCCGCCTCTACGTCCGCATCGTGGGCGCGTCACGCGTCGCCGGAACGCCAAAGATCCCCGATGACCTGAAAGACGTGGCCCGGAAACTGGCCATCCTCCCGTACAACTCCTACGAGGCGGTCGGTGAAGCGACGGTTCAGGGCAAAGAAGGCGATCCCGGTCTCGTCGACATGCAGACCGGCTACCGCGCCGACTTCAAGTTCGGCGAATACGACCCGGCCAGCGATTCGATCGCGGTCAAGGACCTGCAGATCTCCAGACTCACCGGCGCACAGAAGGATCAGCTCACGTCGCTGCTCAAGACGACGCTGAACCTCGCCATCGGTCAGACGTACATACTCGGCGCGTCGAAGGCTCCGCAAAGCCAGCGCGCGTTGATGATCGTCCTCGTCGCTCGACGGTAAGAGCGACCTCCCTCCTACTCATCGGGCGCGGCGACTCACCCTCCGCCGCGCCCATTTTTTGCGGTTGCGCGGTCTCGCGGTGTGGATTTGCAACGATCGTCAACGCTGCTCGATGCGAAAGCGGTTGACGCCGGCCCGGATCTCGTCGCCGCTGTGAACTTTCGTGTTCTGGGCGGGCAAGGTGTTGAGGAAGGTTCCATTCCGGCTGCCGAGATCGCGGACGCGTATCGTGCCGTCAGGATCGGGACCAACCTCAAAATGACGGCGTGAGAGAAACTCGTCCGGAACACGGACATGTCCTTCGCGGCCGACCACGAGGCCGCTCGACGGAATCTCGAATTCCTGCCCATTGAGCGGACCGCCGATGCAGATCAGTACAGGACGTGGAATGGACCGCGGCCGCCCCAGCGTCTGCGCCTCGTGCGGATCGACGGCGGACGACGGCGGCGGGGTATCTCCGCCGCGATCGACCTTGTACGGTTTCATGTCGATCTCTTTGATGTCCTCCGGATCCATGAGCCGCGCGAGAAGCGCGGCTTTGCTCCCGGAAAGCCACTCGCCACAGTCGCACGTGGCGATCGAGTTCGGGAGGCGAACGGCGATCACTCCCGGCACGTCGTACGCCTGCCCGCATTTTGCGCAGCGCATGAGGGGCATTCACGGATGATAGCGCAGCGCCATACGCTACACTTCGGTCACCTACATGCCTTCCCGCCCCCCTTCGGACATCTCTACTCATGGCATCGGCCTCCGGCCGAAATTCGTTCTTGCGTTCGTCCTGCAGACGATCGTCGTAGCCTTGCTGATCGTCGGCCTGGAACAATGGCGTGTCCGCGGCACGGTTCAGGACGAGCTTCTTGCGAAGGCCGATGGACTTGCCAGGACCGTGGCACTGGCGTCCGACAACGCCGTGAAGAACGACCGGACTGCTGAGCTCCGCGCGATCGCGGACGACGTGAAATCGCGGCCCTGGATTGACTATGCCGACTTCGTCGCCGCGGATGGCCGGATAATGGCCGCGTCGCAAGGTGTCCCCCCGCAGGGCATTACGCTTACCGCGGGCCGCACCGATCTCCGGGACGCGAATGACAATGCACTTCACCTCTTCGTCGTTCCATTTGCGGGCGGCGGCTCGTCCTTCCGTCTCGTAGCCAACGAACGGGAAGCGGTCTCCGTTCTCCGTCAGTTGCGATGGTCGAACCTCGGCGTGGCGCTTCTGGCGCTCGCCGTTGCGATCGTCCTGGCGTGGATTGGTTCCCGCTTCATCATCCGTCCTATCCTCGAGCTGGCGGACAACGCGCGCCGGCTCGCTGACGGCGATCTGACGCAACGGACCGAGGTCAAATCCGGCGATGAAATTGGCGATCTCGCAGCCGCTTTCAACACCATGGCGGCCAACCTGGAGAAAACGGTATCCAAGCTCGTTCGCTCGCAGACGCAGCTCAAGTCGGTCGTGGACAACGTCGGCTCGCGCTCGCGAACCGTCGCCGAAGCCGTCGACGAACAACGAGCGATGATCGACGGCACGTACCACTCCATTGACCAGCTCAACAACGGTTTCCGCAAGATCACCGACAACGTCGAGGCGCTCTCGGCATCATCGGAAGAGACGTCATCTTCGATGCTGCAAATGGTGGCCTCGATCGAGGAAGTCAGCCGCCATACGGACACGCTCTTCAACTCGGTCGAAGACACCGCCTCGGCCACCGGAGAGATGGTCACGTCGATCAATGAAGTCGATCAGAACGTCGACTTTCTCTCGAACTTCGTCACCGACACTTCCTCGTCAATGGTGCAGATGAGCGCCTCGATCGCGCAGGTGGAGGCCAATGCGGCCCGGTCATACGACCTCGCGCTCGCCGTGGCCGACGCGGCCGAATCCGGTATGAAGGCCGTGCGCGAGACGATCGACGGAATGGAACAGATTCGCCACTCCGTCGCCGAGTCAAACGCTGTGATCGCCCGCCTTGGCGATCGCTCCGCCGCCATCGGCAAGATTCTCAACGTCATCGAGGACATCGCCGAGCAGACGAATCTGCTCGCGCTCAATGCCGCAATCCTCGCGGCCGCGGCCGGCGAGCACGGCAAGGGCTTCTCCGTCGTCGCGGCGGAGATCCGCGATCTATCGGAGCGCACGGCCTCCTCGACCCGTGAGATCGCGAACCTCATTCGTTCGGTGCAGGACGAAGTCGGCAACGCGCTACGTTCCATGTCCGCCGGCACGAAGCTCGTCGAGGACGGCGTTTCGCTTTCCCACGAAGCTGGCAAGGCGCTCAACAACATCCTCGAGTCGTCGACGAAGGCCTCGGAGATGGGCAAAGAGATCGCCGCGGCCACACGGGAGCAGGCGTCGGGAAGCGAGAACGTGACCCAATCCATCGGCCGGCTGCAGGAGCTCGTCAGCCAGATCAACGGGGCCACGACCCAGCAGGCTCAAGGCTCCGAGCACATCATGAAAGCCGTCGAGTCGATGCGCGAGGTGACGAAGTACGTGCGCCAGGCGATGGTCGAACAGCGTTCCGGGTCGACGATGATCTCGTCCGCGGCCGAACGGATGATCGACATGATCCATGAGATTTTCCAGGTGGCCACCAGTCAGGCCAGCGAGAGCGAAAAGATCGTCCGCACGATGGAGCAGGTACGAGCGATCGCCGAGGGGAACCGGAACTATGCCGTGGAGATGGGCGAGTCACTGGCGCTTCTTTCGGCGGCCATCCACGGTCTCGACGAAGAAATCCGCCGCTTTCGCGTGCGCGGATGATGGTGCTGCGCGGCCGGTTTACGAGGCGGGGCGGTGGCGCGATCGTACACTTCGAACATCCTCCGATTCCGGACGTGATCCGTTTCGCCGGCGCGGACTGGCGGGCCAAGCGGGAGTTCCACGTGACGCTCGCCGGAACCACGACCATGCGCGCGCTCACCGCCGATCCGGACGAAATGATCAAACGCGCGGCGCGGCGGTTGGCGTTCACCATCGCTCCGCGCCAGGAGCTGTGGCATGTGCGCGAGAACGAGACGCGCGCGATCATCCGCATGTGTGACGTTGAAGGAGCGGAGGAATTCTTCGTGCGCATGGAGAGGGAAATGCAAATCGTCATCGCACGTCCGCCGTATCACGTCACGCTTTACACCATCGGTACGCTGCGCGGAATCGGTCTGCCGACGCGCGCGGAGTTGGAGCGGCTCGGAGAGGAAATCGCGGGTCCCGACCGGGCCGCGATCATGTCAGTCATACAATGAGCGCCATGCCTGAAGTGGCCACGGAACTGCGGCTCATCACCTTCACCGTTGGGCCCGAGACGTTTGTGCTCGACATCATGGCCGTGCGGCAGATCATCCCGTACACCGGCTCGACCTCGCTGCCGACTGCGCCGGCGTTCGTCGAGGGGATCGTCATCCTCCGGAGCGAGGTGATTCCGATCATCGATCTGCGCACGCGGCTCTACCCCGATCTGAGCGAGCGTGCCGGCGAGCCGCTCATCCTCATCACACATAGCAGCGCCGGCATCATCGGCCTGAAGGTCGACGCCGTGCGCCGGATCGTCAATGTCGGGAGCGACTCGCTTCTGCCACCACCACCCATCGCGCGCGGAATCCGCGGCGATCTTCTGATCGCCGTCGTTCCACACGACGACGATGTGTATCTGCTCATCGACGTCGAGAACGTTCTGAGCGGTGATGAGAAGCGAGAGCTCGCGGCAGCCGAGTTGCGGCCCTGATCACCGATCCAACGTCTCATCATCAACCGGCGCATCCGTCCGCTGCTTTTTGCGAAACCCGTACGGGCAATGCCGGCAGCCTGATTCGCAACAGTAGCCGCGCTCGCGGAGGAACTTCTCGGTGAAAACCATGAAGCCGCCTTCGTAGTAGAAGTCGACCCCTTCGATCAGCGCGGTCATCGGGGAACGATATTCCGATATCCTTCACGCGTGTTTGCGCGGACACGTCTGCTGCACATCGCCGAGGGGATGAAGGCGCGGCGGATCGTCGTCTATGGCGACATCGTGGCCGACCGTTTCATCTACGGCACGCCGAAGCGCATCTCCCGCGAAGCGCCGGTGCTGATCCTGCGCCAGTATCGCGACGATGTGCTCCTCGGCGCGGCCGGCAACGCCATCAACAATATTTCTTCGCTCGGAGGCATCCCGGTTCCCGTCTCCGTTCTGGGTGACGATGCTCAGGGGACCCAACTCCTTGATGCAATGGCCGGCCAGGGCATCGACTGCAGCGGCGTTCTGCGCGCGAGCCGTTACAACACGCCGACGAAGGTCCGCATCCTCGGCGGAATGCCGCACGCCAGCCGCCAGCAGATCGTCCGCTACGACATCGAGGATCACTGCGATCTCACCGAAAGCGAGGCCGCCCGCCTCGCCGGCGTGCTCCGCGAGCAGATGGCGGCCGCGCATGCGGGACTGATCAGCGACTACGGATATGGCGCCGTGACGCAGCCGCTTGCGAAGACGCTGACCGGAACCGCGGCAGGCAAGCCGGTCACGCTCGACTCACGGTATGACCTCCTTCGCTTTTCCGGCGTCACGGCGGCGACACCAAACGAGGAAGAAGCGGCGGCGGCAGCCGGCACATCGCTCTTTGACGGCGACGACGATGTGCAACTGCAGCAGGCCGGCGAGGCGTTGCGGCAAAAACTCGGCAGCAAGGCGCTTCTGATCACGCGCGGGAGTCGCGGCATGGCACTTTTCGAAGGGGCCGGACGCGGTGCGCTCCTGATCCCGGTCTACGGCACCGACCAGGTAGCCGACGTCACCGGCGCGGGAGACACGGTGATTGCCACCTTCACGTTATCGCTCGCCGCCGGCGCGTCGTTCGCCGAGGCAGCGACGATCGCCAACTATGCCGGCGGTATCGTCGTCATGAAGATGGGGACGGCTACCGTGTCAAACGACGAGCTGCGCAGGGCGATCGAGCGCGACGAGGCGCTGCGCGAGTGAACGCACCGGTCCTGAACGGGCGCGATCTGGCGGATGCGATCGCTCGCGAGCGCGCCGCGGGACGAACCATCGCCTTCGCCAACGGCTGCTTCGATGTGCTGCACGTGGGTCACATCCGCTACCTGCAGGGGGCGGCGAAAGAAGCTGACGTTCTCGTCGTCGGCGTCAACGGCGATGAATCGGTATGCGAACTGAAAGGAACGGGACGGCCGGTGATGAATGAGGCCGAACGGGCGGAGATCATCGCCGCCATTCGCGGCGTCTCATACGTGACGATCTTCAGCGAGCGGAGCCCAGGACGTCTCATCGGCGATCTGAAGCCAGACGTCCACTGCAAAGGAACGGACTACACGCCGGATAGCGTTCCCGAGGCGGATATCGTGCGGTCCTATGGCGGACGGATCGCGATCGTTGGCGATCCGAAAGACCACTCGACGACAGAGCTCTTGAAAAGGATGAAGGCGAAAGGATGAAGCATGAATCTCTGCTCATCATTCGTCTCTCGGCCTTCGGCGACATAATCCACACGATCCCCGCTGTCGCGGCCTTACGCGACGCGCTCCCAGGGACCGAGATCGCGTGGGCCGTCGAACCTGCATATGCCGAGTTGGTCGAGATCGTCGCGAAGGTCAAGACCATCCGCGTGGCGCTCAAACATTGGTCAATTCCACGTATCGCGGCGGCGCGGAAGGACGTGCGCGGCTTCGGGACCGCAATCGACTTTCAGGGTCTCATCAAATCGTCGTTGATCGCGCGCGCCAGCGGGGCCGCCGAACGCTTTGGTTTCGCGCGCGATGTTATCCGCGAGAAGCCGGCGGCATGGTTCGTCAACCGGCCGGTAGCGATCGATCGATCGAGTCATGTCGTCGAATGGAACGTCGACCTGGCACGCGCCTTCGCACCGTCGATCACTGGTGTGCCGAAGGTTGACTTCGCTCCGTTCGCCGCCGATCGTTCAGGCAAACTCGATGGATTCGACAACCGCGTCGTTCTCCTGCCTGGAGCAGGGAAGCAGGAAAAGCAATGGCCGATCGAGTGCTTTGCCGAGCTGGCTCGCCGCATCGGGAGCGATGTTCTCGTCGCCTGGGGACCGGGTGAAGAATCGCTCGCGCGTGCGATCGGCGCCCCGATTGCGCCGGCAACAAACTTTCGCGAGCTGGCCTCGCTCGTCGGACGAGCCCGGCTCGTCGTTGGCGCCGACACAGGGCCCCTGCACCTTGCGGCAGCACTCGGCACCCCCGTCATCGGCATCTACGGTCCGACGAATCCCGCTCGAAACGGACCATACGGTCAGCTCGATCATGTCGTCGAATCGTTTTCGACGACAAAGTCGATGCAAGAGATCGCAGTCGACGACGTCATGCGCATGGTACTCAAAATAAGGTAGTGTCCTATCAGGACACTACCCGGTGGTTAATCGGGTACGCCAGCCGAGCCCGCCTACTCCACATCAGACTCCGGCAACTGCGACTCGGGATTGAAGTCGTGAGGCAACGTTGCGCGAACACGCGGAGTCGGGCGCGTTTCAGACCCTCCATCGAAGCGATTGGGACCGTCAGTCCCGGCTTGGAATAGCAGAACGCCCAGGAAGTAGATGTTGTAGAGCGGAAGCCAGAGCCACCAGTAGTCGTGGCCCGGTCGATCGAGGTCGTGCAGACGGCGCACTACTGTTATGCCGAGAGCCACCAGGGTCCCCGCGACGATCGCGACCATCGCGAAAATCGGGGTCTGCATGTTCGCCCAATAGTGCCAGTCGAGCGCAAAGAGCAGAGGGCCGAGCAGCAGCGTGGCCACCAGAATCACCGCGAACATCGCTCGACGCAACCGGCCGCGGTAGACCAGGGCACGCAAACCGTAGGCCGCGTAGAGCTCGAGTCCGAAGACGAGCCATACGACAAACCGCATCCACGAGCTCGGCGGCAGGTAGTACGCAAGGCCCAGGCACGACAGAACACCCAGAATCGGCAGGAGGTACGTCCGCAAAATGTAGGCAAGGCAAAGCCCAAGGCCAACGATCAGCCAGACGACGATCCGCTGCCAGGAGGTCGGTGGCAGGTATTTCGTCAGGACGATCAACGACACGATCCCCAGGATCGGCACGAGGTAGATCCCACTGGGAACGCGGAACGGGCGCGCGCGGCCAGGATCCTTGACGCGAAGGACCATGATTCCCATGCAGACAAGGATGAACGCGAACAGAGTGCCGACGTTGGTCAGATCGACCATCTCGTCGAGCGAGGTGAACATGGCTGTGACGCCAACCCCGACGCCGGTGATGATCGTGCCGATGTGCGGTGTCTGGAAGCGGCGATGGACGCGGGAGAAGAAGGGCGGAAGCAGACCGTCGCGCGACATGGCGAAGAAGATGCGCGGCTGGCCGAGCTGGAACACGAGCAACACAGCGGTGTGGGCCACGACCGATCCAAAGGCAACGACGCCCACCATCCAGACCGGCATGGTGGCGTACTTCATGGCCATTGTCAGCGGCTCGGCCTGCTCGGAGGAAAGCTTCTTCACCAGGTCGCCGTACGGAATCATCCCGGTGAAGACCGCGGCGATGATGGCGTAGATGATCGTGCAGATGATCAGCGATCCGATGATCCCGATCGGCATATCCCTCTTCGGGTTCTTCGCCTCCTCCGCCGTCGTCGACACGGCATCAAAACCGATGTAGGCGAAAAAGACGATCGCCGCGCCGGTAATGACTCCGTGGATTCCGTTCGGCGCGAAGGGGTGCCAGTGCGCCGGCTTCACGAACTTGAAACTGACCAGGACAAAAAATCCGAGCACCACCAGCTTGATGGCAACCATCCCGAAATTGAAGCTGGCTGACTCGCGGATGCCCCACACAAGCACGACCGTGATGGCGGCCACGATGGCGCCGGCCAGGATGTTGAAAACGATCGGGATGCCGAAGATGTGCGGCGCAGCGGCCACGAGCTGCGGCATCTTCGCCGCCGCGGTTGTGTAATCGATCGTCAACCACAAGGGGAGCTTGATGCCGAAACCCTCCAGGAGGGTGTTCATGTAGTTGGCCCAGGAGATGGCCACGGCCACGTTGCCGATGGCGTATTCGATGATCAGATCCCAGCCGATGATCCATGCGATCAATTCGCCGAGCGTGGCGAAGGAGTAGGTGTAGGCACTGCCGGCCACCGGCACCATCGATGCGAATTCGGCGTAGCAGAGTGCCGAGAATCCGCATACGACCGCCGTGAGGACGAACGAGAGCATGAGCGCCGGACCGGCACCAGGCCGGTGCGCGTCGCCCGCTGCCGCGGTCCCGATCGTGGCAAAGATGCCGGCTCCGATGATGGCGCCGATGCCGAGGGCGATGAGATTCCATGGCCCGAGCGTTTTCTTGAGCTGATGCCCTTCTTCTTTTGTTCCGGCAATGAGCTCATCAAGAGACTTGGTGGCGAACAACCGGCTCATCAATGACATGTGCCGCGAATGATGGCCGCGGCCCGGCGAGTGGTCAAGTGTCGCGGCGTATGATTCCCGCGATGCGGATGGTCACGGCACTCCTGGCGGCGGCGGCACTGACGTGCGCGTCGCGGCCGCCGTCGCCGGTCTGCATCGATCTCTCCGGCACCTACAAACTGGCAGGCCAGCCGGTCCGCAAGGGGACGGGATCGACCGCGTTCGTCTTCAGCGAACTGGCGGTTTTGAACCGAGTGGAGACGCTGACGATCACGCAGCCGGGCTGCCGCATCGAGATCCACGCCACGGGCGACGGCGGCAAGATCCACGACGCCATTCTCGAGAACGACCTCGCCTGGACCGACGACGGCGTCTCCGCCTCCTGGTCGCCGAAGAAGATGGGTGCATCGATCCTCAGCGGTGCCTCCAGCCGCGTCCGCACGCTCACCTTCCATCTCTCCCCCGAGCGCGACACGCTCACGATCTCCTCCGAGTTCGACGAGCGCGGCCTGGCCCTGCTTTTCATGCCCTTCCACGACCACGGCGCCGCAACCTGCGTGATGAAGCGCGTAAAAAGCTGAGCGGCTCGGGGCGGTGCTGGAGTACATTACTCCGCACATCAGCAGAATGCGTGGACGGGGTCCGTCCAACAAATAGAGAATGGCCATGGCGAATCCAAGGCGGCGCTTTGCTCCGGGCTTGTTCGTGCGGCCGGCGTTGGCGCTTATCGCGCTCGCCGGAAGCATCGCCCTTGTTCTGTGGGCATGGCCTCGGTTTTCAAAACCGCCGCTGGAGCGATTTCGGCGAGCGGCTCTCGCACTATCGGCACGACCGACCGACGGCCGGCTGAGTGGCTGGCCGCACTTGAAGGCCAAAGCCGTCACCCGGTCGGCCGCGGATTCTCCGTCTCCGCCGGCGTTGCTGCGTCTTCGCGGCATCGCGGGCGATACGCTCCTGACCTCGCACGATCCTCATGCCCGCGCGGTCGCCCATCTCGTCGCCGGCGATACGACCGCCGCAATCGAGGAGTTTCGCCGGGCTTCCGCTCAGTCGAACGATGCAGATTTCTGGAATGACTACGCGGTTGCTTGCCTGACCCGCTCCGACGAGCTCGACGATCCGACGCTGGCTATCGACGCTGTGGCCGCTTGCGACCATGCCCTGACGATCAATGCCACACACGCCGCCGCCCATTTCAATCGCGGTCTGGCCCTCAATCGCCTCGGTCTCCTCACCTCGGCTGCCGACGAGTGGAAGCGGGCGGCCGCGGAGGATCCCGGATCGGAGTGGGCCGCCGAGGCTCTGCAGCGCGCTCACGACGTCCCCCCGAACACGCTCGAAGCCTGGACCCACGCCCTCCCCCACATCGGGGAACTCGACCCAAAGCAGCTCGACGCGCTCGTGCGCGCCTATCCGCAGCAGGCCCGCGCCTACGGCGAGACGATCTGCATGTCTGAATGGGCGGATGCGGTCCTTGCTCGAGACGTTACCCACGCCGATCGGCAGCTTACCCTCGCGCGCCGGATTGGCGGCACGTTGTACTCGTTTTCCGGTGAGACACTGTTACACGACGCCGTAATCGCCGCCGATAACTCAACACGCAACGGAACCGCGATGACGCTGGCAACGGCGTACACGATCTACCGAAGCGGACGGATCGCACACAGCAAACAGGATGGCGTGAAGGCGGAAGGCGAGTTGCGTCAGGCCGAGCAGATCTTCGTCCAGGAGCGTAGCTCGATGGCGCTCGTTGCTCGCTATTACACCGCGAGCGTGTTGTACGCCCAAACACGGACGGAGGAGAGTGAGGCGGTTCTCAACGAACTTGTGGCCCAACCGCTCGAAGGCCGTGGCTATATGGCTTTGGCTGCACAAATCGGATGGGAACGCGGTCTTTGCGCGCTGGCTCGAGGATCAGTGTCCGACGCTGTCGATGTCTTCACCCGTTCGCGAGCGCTATTCGAGCGGATCGGTGAAATGCAATTCGCGGCGTCAATGAGCTCGCTGATCGCCGCCGCCTACGATTTCACCTCAGCATATTCGAATGCTTGGCGGGCCCGAAGAGACGCATTCCGAGCTCTTTCAACGATCGGTGACACATCGCGCTTTGCGGTCGCACTAACCTCCTCAGCGACCATCGCGGCACGCGACGGAAATATCGCGCGTGCCCTGCCACTCTATGAGATGGCGGCAGAGGCGGCAGAGCGGAGCGGCAATGAGCAACTCATATCGATCGCGTACGCTAGAAGGTCGGCCCTGTTCAGCGATATAGGCGATCGCGCAGCAGCGATGCGTGACCTTCAGAGTGCACGGAAATGGCTAGATGCGGTGCGTGGTCCAGCGCCCCAGACGCAAGCCGACATTGCGTTCGCCGAGGGAAAAGCTTCGATGCGTGGAAACCCCGCTGGGGCGGTGGCTCAATTTGCACGAGCTTCGGCATTTTACGAACAGGCGTCCTATCGCGTCGAGATCCCGCGCATACAACTTGAGTCCGCACGCGCCGAAGTCGCTCTCGGTCATGTCGCCGCAGCACGAAAGCACCTGGCAATCGGCATCGATATCCTCGAGGTTGAGCGTCGCCGGGCGAACGTTGATCAACGTGCAACTCTGTTCGCCGGCGCTAACGAACTCTTCCAGATGGCAATTGATCTGGCGTTGGTGGATGGCGATGAAGCAGGCGCTTTTAACCTCGCGGAGCAGCAGCGCGCTCGGTCGATTCTCGACGAATTCTCAAAGGGACCTATATCGGAAGACAAATTCGCCTCACCGTTAACAACGTATGAGATTCGGGGTTCGCTTGCAAAGGACAGCGCGATCATCGAATACGCCGTCCTTCCTAATCGACTGGTCGCATTCATCGTGCGCGCTGACCGTCTGCGTGTGGTGACGTTCGCAGTGACTGCCGATTCGATTGTGCAAGCAGGCAAACGCCTGGCTGATGCGGTAGAGCACGACGAAGACTTGGTCTCTCCTGGAACAGCGGCGTACGTGGCACTACTGCAGCCGCTGTGGCCGGAAATCAGTGATGCGCGACGCTTGGTCTTCGTAGCGACAGGGGATCTCGCCGCGCTTCCGTTCGCGGCGCTGTATGACCCGATCAGCGAACGCTTCCTGATCGAGCGAACCTCGATTTTGGAAGCACCTAGTGCGACACTGGCAATTAGCGCAGCGCAGCGAGCCAAACCGCTGTCCCAGGAACGTGTTCTGGCGATCGGTGCCAGCCGCTTCGATTCTGAGTCGTTTCCGAATGCGCAACTCCTGCCGAACGTGGAAGAAGAGGCAAAGCGAGTGGCTGGCGAATACAAAAACGCGACGGTCATAACGGGGGATCAAGCGACGCGCGCACGAATCCTTGGAGAAATCAGGGATTACACAGTTATCGATATCGGCGGGCACGCCGTCGTTCCCTCAACGGGCGATCGTGACGCGGGGCTGCTCTTCGCTCCGGCATTACAGCACAGCAGCGTCCTTCGCGCATCAGACATCGCGCGGTTGCGGTTGCCGCTTGTCAGGCTCGTCGTTCTCGCTGCGTGTCGGTCCGCCGCCGCCGGCGGTCACAGCGAGCGAAATGAAAACCTGGCCATTTCATTCATCGCTGCGGGGGCAACGACAGTAGTAGCAACGACATCGAATCTAGACGATGCGGCGGCGTTGCGAATAATCCCATCATTCCATCGCCTCATCGCCTCCGGTCGCGCTCCCGAGGAGGCGTTGCGCGAAGTGCTTGCTTCGCAGATTCGCGACGCTAGCGGCCGTGTCCGAATGTCGTCAGCTTGGGCCTGCGTACATGTGATCGGAGGAACTGCCGATCTGATTAGCACGAACCAACTAAGGAGGTAGCTAACAATGCATTTTCGATTCATGAGTCTTACAGTGCTCGCCACGATTCTCTCTCTTTCATTCGGTTTCGCTAAAGACGCAGGAGCACAGCCAAGTCCGCCTCCGCCATCCGCGACCTTCACCGTCACGTTTGACGGGTTAGTCGTGCACGACCTCTATGACAAACATCCAAAACGAGCGCTCGTTGTACAGGGCAACGCCAAATCTATGCGGCACGTACCCTTGCTCATCACCGATACAGACATCGACGAAAACGCACTGAGCGATAGTACCGGTCAACCGGTTTTCTGTGGTGTCATGCAAGGCGACACCAAGGAAACTTGCCGCGTTCTTATTGACGGCTTCGATATGCAAATCGTAGGAGCGGATGGTTCTGTGCTCACGCCAGTTCTTACTATCGACTCGACGTTCGACGACCTTACGCCTCATCTACAAAAAGTTACGAAGGGAACGATACGCGACAGCGTCGCCTCTGATCTGCCGGGGCCGCCAATCGCGGGATTTTTCGAGCTCACGGGTGGCACTTTGACAGCCTGTGCGTTCGCGAGGCCGGCATTTTTCGATAAAGATCATGATTTTGATCACGAAGGCAATCGTTATTTCGCTGAGATAGTGACGCTAACGGGAAGTATCAAGTCGCAATCAAAAGCAGTATTGCAGATCCGCTCAAATGCGACACTCGGAGAGTGGGTCCCCGTGCCTCATAGCAAGGATGCGCCTCTCGCGATCAGGATCGATAATCACGCTCCTCGACATAACGGTAAGTTGATGGCGACGCCGCGGCATTGGGCGCTGATACGGAAAGTTTTGATTTTGCCGGCCGATGGATTTCCGGCGGTCTGCCCGGCGCCTTACGATGTCAACGATGACGATGAGCCGGCGTGCAGCAAAGGACCTAGTGTCTTCATGCAGCAAAACGTGAATTTATGTATCGGCGATGCTCCGGTAGTGTCGCTGGATGCTCTTCTGAAGAGCAGGATGACGGCCATGAGATCGAAAACGCTGGAAACCTTGAGCGGTCAACGTACAGGCGAACCCTCATTGGAGCTACTGCCCGGTTGCGCCAACTCGACTTACCCTTAGCGTGATTCGCTGATAGTTTTGCGATGTTGGGTGGTCGAAAGACAGAACA
Source organism: Thermoanaerobaculia bacterium (assembly GCA_017883235.1). Lineage (GTDB taxonomy): Bacteria > Acidobacteriota > Thermoanaerobaculia > Gp7-AA8 > Gp7-AA8 > JADGNZ01. The sequence continues at coordinate 65,697 of JADGNY010000003.1, forward strand.
TCGCTTTAGAGAGAGCACGAGGGCTCGGAGTTGCCGGCCGACGAGCCCCGTGATCTATCGCAGTTGAGCCGACAAGGTGTTGGTAAACTGCGTGCCGACGTGGAAGAACGCGTGGCTATTGTCAGAGTCCTGAACGACTCCGTTCGCATAAATGTCGTACGATTTTGCCGTGTTACCGTGGCTTAACGTGATGTGGCCCGTTACAATGCCGAGCGGTCGGCCTGGATCAAAAGACGTACTGAAGTCGATCTGGTCCAGAAGTTGTCGTGCAAGCGCCGAATCCAGCGGTGTAAAGTGCTTTGGATTTAAGGAATCGAGCACGCTGAAATTATCGACGGAGACGCCATTCCATGGAACCCGTGACGACGCGACGCCAGGAGTCAGTTCAAGAAAGGGAGACGGAATCACGGAGTGATCAGGCTTCGTGTTCTGTTTGCGCGCTTGATGTGGCGCGGCTTCGAACCAGTCGTCCTTATTTTCGAGATAAACATGGCCGTTTTTACAATAAACCATCGAGCGCGGCGCTAGTACCACCAACCCTGTGGCATCGGCAATGGCCTGTGAGACCTTTTCGCCAGGAGGTCCGAAAGCGAGGTTGCAGGCGAGTATGCGTAGTGTTTTGACATTCGAATTCCCGACAAAAACGTTGGCTGCGGCTGCGGAAGTTGGTTTATCGAATGTCACAGCACTCGTGCAGGTCCGGCCGTCTCCTGTACAAAGCACGCCCGGCGCTCCGTGTCCAACCAAAACGATCGTGTTATTCGTCGCGGTTTTTAGATTATCGAAGGCTGTCTGTGTGTTATTGTGCCGATTGTCGGCCGGTAGTGCTTGGGCCGCCAAATCGAGAGCGTTGTCCGTGTCCTGACCTTCTTCGACCGTGTTTGGATGCTCCCAATCGCCCAGCTTTGGTGTCCCGCGTTCACCGAGTTTTTCGCCGGTACATGCTATCGAGAGGGTGAGCGAAAGCAAGAGGACTCTCAACTTCATGGTGGTGCCTCCCTGCTACTTTATATCTTGGACGGACCCAGAGAGAGGATTCTCCACTTGATTCTGAGCCCGACAAGCGTACAGTTTCAAACGATGCCGAGGAGAAATATCGATGACCACCGTCACCCCATCCCCTTCCACCCGCTACCCTGACATCCGAAACTACGTCGGTGGTAGGTTCGTCGAGGGTGAAACGGAACGATACCTCGACGTCTACAACCCCGCCGAGGGGAGCGTGATCTCTCGCGTGCCGCTGTCGGCGGGCGCGGATGTCGATCGCGCGGTGCAGGCGGCGAAGCAGGCCTTTCGTGGCTGGTCGGCGACACCGATCAAGGAGAGGGTTCAGGTCTTCTATCGGTTCAAGGCACTGCTGGAGCGGGACATCGACTCGCTGGCGAGGCTGGTCACCGAGGAGAACGGCAAGATCGATAGCGAGGCGCGGGCGGAGGTGTTGAAGTCGGCCGAGCTTTGCGAGTTTGCCTGTTCGCTGCCGCAGATCACGGCGGGGGAGGTGCTGGAAGTCTCGCGGGGCGTGGAATGCCGCGTCGAGCACTTTCCGGTCGGGATCGTGGCCTCGATCGCGCCGTTCAACTTCCCGAACATGGTTCCCAACTGGACGATCCCGAACGCCATCGCCCTCGGCAACTGCATGATCCTCAAGCCGAGCGAGTTGGTGCCGCTGTCGGCCGGGCGCATCGCCGAGCTGCTGCGCGAGGCGGGGCTGCCGGATGGCGTGCTCAACATCGTTCACGGCGGACAGGAGACGGTCGAGGCGATCTGCGACCATCCCGGCATCGAGGGCATCAGTTTCGTCGGCTCGACGAAGGTGGCCAAGATCGTCTACCGGCGTGGCACGTCGAATTTCAAACGCGTGCTGGCCCTCGGCGGAGCCAAGAATCACCTCATCGTCATGCCGGACGCGGAGCCGGAGATGACCTCGACGAATGTCGTCGCTTCGATGTCAGGCTGTGCCGGGCAGCGCTGCATGGCAGCCTCGGTGATGATGGCGGTCGGCAGTAGCGATCACATCATCGAGCGGATGGTGACCATCGTGAAGTCGATGGTGCCGGGGACGCACATCGGCCCGGTGATCTCCGCCGAGGCGAAGGCGCGCATCGAGAGCTACATCACCGAGGCCGAGAAGATGGGAGCGACGATCCTCGTCGATGGCCGCGGCTACAAGGTGAAGGGAAAAGAGAACGGCTATTACGTCGGCCCGACGCTCATCGACCACGTCACGCCGGACATGCGCATCGCTCAGGAGGAAGTGTTCGGGCCGGTGATGGTGATCATCCGGGCGAAGGATGTAGCCGAGGCCGTCGGCGTGCAGCAGAAATCACGGTACGGCAACGCCGCCAGCGTCTTCACCGAGAGCGGCGGCGTGGCGCGTTACGTGATGGAGAACGCCAGCGCGGGGATGGTGGGCGTGAACGTCGGGGTGCCTGTGCCGCGCGAGCCGTTCAGCTTCGGGGGGTGGAACGAGTCGAAGTTCGGCGTCGGCGACATCACCGGCCGCGGCTCGATCGAGTTCTGGACGAAGTCGAAGAAGATGACCACGAAGTGGAACAAGGAAGCGGGCGTGAACTGGATGTCGTGAGCCGGCACGGCCGGCGGCGTAGGTTGCCCAAGGCTCGGCCAACAGTTGAGCAAAATCCATCTGTTTCCAGGTTCTGAAAGCACGCCAAAATCGCGCGTGTCATAATCATGCTCCTTCGATGAGCGACAAGAAGAAGTGGGGATCGACCGTGATGGGCTGGTTCGTGGTCCAGGACCAGGCCGCGAGCTCTGACGAATCAGAGGCCCCGGCTACCGACGCTGCCCCGTCCCCGGCGCAGCAGCAGGACCTGCCTGTCTTCAACGCTCCGCCGCCCCCCGCGCCGGGCGGCAAGGTCGACTTCGAGCAGGTTTTCGAGGCGGCAGGCATCGACGCCGACGAGAGGGAGCGCGTCTCGCGCACGCTGGAGTTGCTGACCTCACTCCCGCCGGGCACGGAAGACGCGGTCAAGAAGCAGATCGTGATGGCGTCGCTGCGCGCCTTCGGCGTACCGATCGAGAAGATCATCGAGGCGGGAGCGCAGGAGCTGCAAGCCCTCGAGGCCTATATCCGCGCCGGCGCCGCCGATACGGAGAAGGTCACCGCGGAAGCGGATCAACGCATCAAACAATATGAAGAGGAAATCGTAAAACTGAAGACGGTGATGCAGGAGCGAGTCTCAGAACAGCAGAGCGTCATCGGTTCCTGCAACGAGAAGAAGCTCGAGGTGCAGAAAGTGCTCGAGTTCTTCGGTCAGGAAGCGGTGGCGCGCGTCGTTCGTGACTCGCCGAAGCTGCACGAGCCGGCAAAGAACTGAGGGAGATATGGGACTGTTTTCTAGGTTGGGGAATCTTTGGAAGGGTTTTCTCTCGATTTGGATCTCCGATATCGAGGTGGAGCATCCGGAGATCGCGTATGAGAACGCCATCAACTCGATGATCGGGAAGTACGCGAAGCTCAAGAGTGCCACCGCGGCGATCATCCGGCGCCGCGAGGAGCTGGACGACCGCTTCAAGAAGGCCAACGCCGATCTGGCCCAGACGGAGGCGGAGCTGAATACCGCCGTCGAAACGAATCAGGACGACCTGGCGGTGGTGCTGATCCAGAAGAAGAATCAGATCACTGCCGACCTCGCGGATTTGCAAACCGACATGCAGACGGCGCACTCCGACGCCGATTCGGCGAAGACGTCGCTCCTCAGCGTGCAGACCGAGATCAAGAAGCTGCAGGCCGAGCGCGAGACGATGCTGGCCAAGATGCAGTCGGCGCAGGCGCGCATCAACATTCAGGAACAGCTCGACGGGCTGTCGGTGGACGATGAGGTGCGTGCGCTCGACAACGTCCGCACGCACATCAAGAACACCATCGCCGAGGCCAACCTCGGCAAAGAGCTGTCCGATTCGTCGCTCGACTCACGGCTGGCCGGCCTTCGCGGCCAAGTCGGCGATGTTCAGGCCAAGCAGGAACTGGCGGCCATGAAGGCACGCAAGGCGGCCGCTCAGCAGCAGGGCCAGAAGACGATGTAGCTGCGCGCTTTCGCGCGCCTGGAGGATCTGATGAAACTCACTCCCTTCGCGAAGTTCTTCATCACCGTGGTGATTCTGGCCGTGGTCGGATACGCCGCCTATCACTACAAAGGCAACGACATCCGCAAATGGGCCACCGGCAGCGACAAGAGTCAGACGCAGACCGGCACGAGTCAGGTCGGCAGCAACGACTTCGATGCGCTCAAGAACGCCCCGGCCGATCCATCACGCAACGCTCCGGTCACCGGCGTCTCCGCGGTCAGCGTCAGCAGCGGCAAGCTGAATCGTCCGCTGGTGGTGGCGATCAACACCTGGGCAGGCCACTCGCCCGGCATCGTCTTCAACAACGGCCTGGAGCCGAGCGATTCATCGAGCTACCGCCGCAAATACGGCCTCGACGTGAAGTTCGTTCTGATCGAAGATCCGGCCGCCAAACTTGCCGCGTTCCGCACGGGCGCTGTCGACATCATGTGGAACACCGTCGACAACTGGGCGCGCGAGGCATCGATCCTCGCCGAGAACAATCAAAAGGCCAAGTCGGTGATGATGCAGGACTGGTCGCGCGGCGGCGACGGCATCGTCTCGCTGGCCTCGATCAACTCGATCGAGCAACTAAAGGGGCATCGCATCGCCTGCACGCAGTTCACGCCGTCGCACTTCCTGTTGCTTTACCTGCTGTCGCAGTCGGGTCTCTCGGCCGAGGATCGCGCGGCCGTCGAGAAGGGCATCATCTTCACGCAGGACGCGCCGGCAGCGGCAGCGATGTTCAAGGCCAAGCAGGTCGATGCCGCCGTTACCTGGGAGCCCGATCTCTCCGGCGCCGTCACCGCGCGCGGCGATGAGGCGCACGTCCTCGTCTCCACGACCGCGGCCACCAACATCATCGCCGACACTCTTTGCGCACGTCAGGATTTGATCGATCGCGCGCCGGAGACGGTGCGCGACTTCATCCACGGCTGGTTCGACGGCATCGAGATGATGAAGAGCGATCCCGCCAATTCGTACGCCGTCGTCGGCAAGGCTCTCAAGCTCGACACGGATACGGTCTCGGGCATGCTCTCCGGCCTCAAGCTCACACCATACGCGGACAACGCGCAGTTCTATGGCCTCTCCGGCGGCAAGGCTCACTACGAAACGCTGTTCGACACGGCGTTCGTGATCTGGCGCAAGAAGGGGCTGGTCACGCGTGCGGTGGAAGCCAAGGACTGGGCCGATACGCGCTTCCTCGGCGCGCTTGCGGCAAACTATGAGACGCAGAAGGTCGAAGAGCCGAAGATCGCCGCGAAAGCACCCTCGAAGAACGATCGCGCCATCATCAACAAGCAGATCGAGATTCACTTCACACCCGGCTCCGACGAGATCATGCCCGGCTCGTTCTTCGTCCTCGATTCCCTCGGCGACACGATGACCTCGTTCGGCAACACGTACCTGCGCGTCGAAGGAAACACCGACGCCACCGGATCGCCAACCAAGAATATGACGCTCTCCGAGCGCCGGGCGCTGGCGGTCAAGAGCTACATCGTGAAGACGTTCCCGAACATCGATGCCAACCGCTTCCAGACAATCGGCCGCGGCTCGACGAATCCGGTGGCCGACAATCAGACCGAAGCCGGCAGGCAGTTGAACCGGCGCACAGAGATCAAGGTCGTACTCGCGACGCAGTAATGGCCGCTCATCGCATGAAATCGATCTGGACGATCCGCCAGCCGGTGCCGCGAGGCACCGCGCTGGTGCTTGCGTTCGTGATGCCGATCGTCGTCATCGCCGCATGGTGCGTCATCACCTACGGTCACTTTGCACCCGCCGATTTCCTCCCGTCCCCGACCGAGGTGATACGGGGAACGCTGCAGCTCTTCATCCAATACGAGCTGGTCGATGCCATCTTCATTTCCACGAAGCGAATCCTTATCGCATTCCTGCTCGCCTCGGCGGTGGCATTGCCCCTGGGCGTTCTGATGGGGGCGTTTGAGCCGATCAATCACCTCTTCGATCCGATCGTGGCGCCGCTTCGCTACATGCCGATCTCCGCGTTCATCCCGCTGCTGATCCTCTGGTTCGGGATCTACGACCCGGAGAAGATCGCCTTCCTCTTTCTCGGCGTATTCGTTTTTCTGCTTCCGGTGGTGGTCTCGGCGATCCGCCAGGTTCCCGAGGAGCTCGTTCAGACGGCGATGACGCTGGGCGCATCGAAGTGGCAGGTCATTCGGACCGTGCTGCTGCCGGCGGCCCTCCCGGAGATCTTCGACTCGTTCCGCGTGATGAACGCGATTCTGTGGACCTACGTCATCCTCGCCGAGGCGGTCAATTCCGGGGGTGGTCTCGGCTACATGGTCCAGCTGGCGAGTAGCCATCAAAAAGCGTCGTGGTCGTTCGCGGGACTGATCGTGATCGGCGGCATCGGTTTGATCACGGATCAGGTGATTCGGATGACCTCCGCGTTTCTCTTCCGATGGAAGGAAGCCGAGTAATGGCCGACGAGCAGCCACAGGCCGGCGAGCCGGGAACCGTCGCGGTCACCATCGATACGAAGGCGCCGAAGGCGACCTACGTCAGCGAGCGCGCGAAGCAGCAACCGCGGCTTCGCGTCAGCGATCTCGGCGTGACGTACATCGGACGCGACGGGCGCGCGACGGAGGCGGTGCGCGAGGTAACCCTCGACATCGTCGACAAACCGAATATTGGCGAGATCGTCGTGTTTCTCGGGCCCTCGGGCTGCGGGAAGTCGACCATCCTCAAGACGGTGGCCGGCCTGCTCATTCCAACCCGAGGAGAGATACTGGTCGACGGCACGCCGGTGACAGATGTCGGCCGCGACCGGGGCATGGTCTTCCAGGCCTACACGTCGTTCGGCTGGCTGACGATCCGCCAGAATGTCGAGTATGGGCTTCGCCTGCAGGGTCTCGGCTCGGAAGAGCGCAGCAAGCGATCGAAGAAGTATCTCGACGCCGTCGGTCTCGCGGAGTTCGCCGACCGGTATCCGAAAGATCTTTCCGGCGGCATGAAACAGCGCGTCGCTATCGCCCGGACGCTGATCAACAACCCGAAGCTGGTGCTGATGGATGAGCCATTCGGCGCCCTCGATCCGCAGACCCGTTGGGGCATGCAGAGTCTCCTTCTCGATGTGTCACGTAGCGAGGACAACACCACCCTGTTCGTGACGCACGATGTGTCGGAGGCGGTCTATCTGGCCGATACGATTTACGTTCTCGCTCCGCGTCCGACGGTCATCCTCCATCGCGTCGACGTTCCTTTTTTTGAGAATCGCGACATGGCCTTGAAGTCGTCGAAGGAGTTTCGTGATGTGGAAAAGAAACTCCTCGACTTCCTCTACGCGCCAGCCTCGTAGAATGATCCCGTGCCTGATCCTCCGAAAAAGGATGTTTCGAGACCGCAGACGGTGACGCCGAAGAGTGCGCCGTCGCCCGCCGTGAAGGCGCAGCAGGATCTCAACCGCGCCATTCGCGACACCGCGAAGGATGCGCTGAAGGATGCCGCCTTTCATAACCGGCCGTATCTGAAGCTGGCGTTCGCTAATCCGTACAACCTCTCGCTGCTCCTCGGCGGGGTGACCGCCTCGGTGCTGACCGGCAATCCGCTGCCGGGACTGGTCGCACTCGGCGGCGAGGCACTCTGGCTTCTTCACGGCTCCGACTCGAAGTACCTGCGCAGGATTCTGTGGGACCCGCGGCTGGAAAAGATCCGCCTGGCGATGGAAGCACAGGACCGCAATGAGAAGATGAAGGACCTTCCGGACAGCGAACAGGAGCGCGTGCGCGGGCTGGTCGATCGCGAGCAGCAGATCAACAAACTGGCCGCCTCGAACCCGACGTTCACCGGCGATCTTCTGCGCACGGAGCTGGTGAAGACTCACAAGCTCGTCGAGTCGTTCCTGGAGATGGCCCTGACGGTGAACCGCTACGAGACCTATCTCGGTACGGTCGACGCGACGGCGCTCGAGCGCGACATGAACCGATGGCATGACCGCGCGACGTCGCAGCAGGCCAGCGACCCGGAGCGGGACATCGCGCAGAAGAACTTTGCCGTCATCCAGAAGCGCGTCGAGCGCGTTCACGAGATCACCCGATACCTCGGCGTGGCACGCGCGCAGCTCGACCTGATCGAGAACTCCTTTCAGCTCATCGCCGACCAGATCGTGACCATGCAGTCGCCCAACGAGCTGTCCGGACAACTCGACGATCTGCTCGACGGCGTCGATTCCATCCGCCAGACTGCCGTCGATACCGAGAAGCTTTTGACCAATATGGAGACCGCGTGACAACCCGCATCCTTCCAACCTGGGCCGACGAGCTGCGCCGCCGCTATCTTCGCGGCGAGGCTTCGATCTTCGTCCTGCACGGCAACGTCTACGACGCCGTGATCAGCGAAGGACGCGTCGTTACCCTGACGGAGTTCCTGGGTAGCGTTCTCCTCGATCAGTCGAAGGAGACCATTGCCGTCTACAACGTCGCTACCGGCGTTCGCTTTCTCAAGCGCGATGCGTCGGTCAGCATCGATGAAGCACTTCTTTCGGGCGACAAACCGCGGGTGCTCATGGCCCTCGAGAGGATGCTCACCGGCGGCACGAAGACGGCGGTGATCCTCGAGTATGCCGAAGCCATCTCTCCCGCGGGCGACCCCAATTTTCAGAGCGAGTCGGACCGCGCCGCCGTGGTCACGCTGCACCGCTGGTCGTTCCTCGAAGAGATCGAGCGAAGCGACAACATCGTCATCCTGATCGCCGAGAACCTCACCGACCTGGCGCCGAAGCTCGTCTCCAATCCGCGGGTTGCCGTCGTCGAGGTACCCATGCCCGACCGCGACGAGCGAAAGGCGGCCGCGCGCGTTGCGGACAAGCGTCTGGACGACAAGGACGCCGCACGCTATGCGGAGATCACGGCCGGGCTCAAGGCAATCCAGATCATCTCCATCCTCACCCCTCCGCCGGCCAGCGAGGAAGAGTTGCGGCGGCGGCAGGAGTTCATCAGCAGCATCCTCACCGGTCCCGACACCGCCGAGCGCGCGGCCAAGATCGCCGCGCTCACGGTGGGGCTGGATCAGGAGGAGATCGCGAAACTGATCGCGCCCGGTGCGCAGCCGGCCAGCATTCCGCAGGATTGCGACGCCCAGGCCCGGAAGGACGTCGATCTCCTCATCGCGCGCCGGAAGCGGGAGATTCTGGAACGGGAGTGTTTCGGCCTGGTCGAGTTCGTCGAGCCGGCATTCGGATTCGAGGTCGTCGGAGGGATGGACGAGGTCAAGAAAGATCTCCTCATCATCGCCAACAGCATCCGGAACGGCGAACGGTCGCGCGTGCCGATGGGAGTGCTCTTCACCGGCCCGATGGGAACCGGAAAGACCTTCGTGGCCGAGGCCTTCGCGCGCGAATGCGGATTGACCACCATCAAGCTGAAGAACTTTCGATCGAAGTGGGTCGGCGCGACCGAAGGAAATCTCGAGAAGATCCTGAATGTCATCCGCGCACTCGGACAGGTGGTGGTGATCGTCGATGAAGGGGACCGCGCCTTCGGAAACACGGACGGCGAGGGAGACGGCGGGACGTCGTCGCGTGTCATCGCCCGGATCAAGGAGTTCATGTCCGATACGTCCAACCGCGGACGGATCCTTTTCCTGGTCATGACGAACCGCCCCGACAAGCTGGACGTCGACCTCAAACGCGCCGGCCGCCTCGACCGCAAGATCCCGTTCCTCTATTCGCAGACGGCCGAAGAGGTGGAGGCCGTCGCCAAAGCCCTGGTGAAGAAGAATCAGGTGATCACAGGCGTCGACTTTCCCACCATTCGCGAGACCTTCTCACAGAAGCTCATCGGCTACAGCAACGCGGACGTCGAAGCGGTGATCCTGATGGCGAACGACGATGCCGCACGCGCCGGCGCAACCACCGTGTCGGCGGAGAACTTCAACGGCGCCGCAACCGACTACTTCCCGAGTCGCGACAGCGAGTTGCTCGAGTACATGGAGCTGCTCGCGGTCTTCGAAGCATCGAGCCGGCGGCTGCTTCCGCCGAAGTACGCCAGCATGACGCCCGATGAGCTCGACCTGCGACTACGCACGTTGCGGGCGGTGGTGGGTTCGCGGAGGTGACTTCTAATGGCGAGTCTCGAGCTCTGCGACCCGGCCGTTCATCACCGCAATCTGCTTCTTGAGCTCTACGATCTCGGATCGAGAGGCGAGCTGCTCGATCTTTTCGTCGACGCCAGCGAGCCGGATGTCAAACTCTGACACACGCGCTTCCAACGCTGATACGCGGGCTTCGAGGGCCGATACGCGCGTTTCGAGTCGCGCCAATCCGGACTTGACCAACTGCAACTCCGCCTCGACGTTGGTCAGCCGCGCCTCGACGTTGGCCAGTTGAGTCTCGACTCGCGCCAATCCGGCTTTGACCGCAGCTAACTCCGATCCGTGACGGTTGAGCTCTGCGAAAACGCCGTCGAACAGACCGTTGATGTGATCGAGCTTTGCGTCTATCTTCTCGATGAAGGGCGTCATCTCCTCTCGGACGATGAGCCTCAGTGTTTTCAGCAACTCGCCTGTTTCCATGCCGCAATCCTACCTCGGAACCCCTCGTGCTATCGTTCTCAGCTCCAACAAACAGGAGGTTGTCCATGGGTGAGCGCGTGGCGCGTGAAACGACTCCCCTCCCTGTAGAGAGCGCTGAGAATCTCAACTCCTACGCGATTGGCCAGGCACAGTTCGATACCGCGGCGCAATACGTCCAAATCCCCGATGGGCTGCGGGAGTATCTGCGGCATACCAGCCGCCTGACGACGGTCGAGTTTCGGATATGGCCGTAAAGAAGGGAGCAGCGGGTCGGGAGCCGGGGGTCGGAGAAAAAGGGATGGAGCGGGTGGCCGTCTGGCTCACTCCGACGCAGGTGGCGTGGCTGAAATCGAAGAAGAATGTCTCGGAGACGATGCGGGCGCTGGTCACCGAGGCGATGAATCTCGATCTGCTGAAACAGAGCGTGAAGCAAGGCGTTCGTCCCGCACCGCTAGAAGCTGCGCGGCCACGCTCACCGCAATCTCGTAAGGGTGGTTCGTCCCGACCGAAAGGCCGATAGGGCAGAAGAAGGCGCCCTTCGCATCCTCCGGCAGGCCAGCCTCGTCGATGTCGCGGCGAAGGATGTTCGCCTTGGCGTCGCTGCCGATCACGCCGAGGTACGGAAACGAGCGGGTGCGGAGAATCTCGAGAAGGATCGGTTTGTCGGTGGTGTGGCCCATCGTCATCAACAGAACGAACGCATCATCGGGAATCGTCTTCACCATCGACGGCATGTCCGGCGTCAGCACCCTGGTCAGCTTCGGCGAGTCGGGGAGTTTCGCCAGCCACTCCTCGCGCGGATCGATGCAGGTGACGACGCTGTCGAGATGGATCAGAACGTTGACGACAGCGTTGGCAACATGACCCGCGCCGAAGACGACGATGCGCCAGCGGCCGACGTTGTGCGATTCGAAGTAGAGCTTCACGATGCCGCCGCAGGTCATGCGGACGTCTTTGGCCAGATTCCACTGCGCGAACTTCGTCGTTTCGGTGGTTTCGGTTCGCAGCATTTCCTGCGCCTCGCCGATCGCCTTCGTCTCGACCCTGCCGCCGCCGACGGTGCCGAATCGCAATCCCTCGGCGGTGACGATCATCTTCGCGCCGCGATCCTGCGGAACGCTTCCCATCGTATCGACGACGGTGACGACCACAAGGGGCAACTCGGCGGCCATCAGGTCATTCAGGGCGTCGAAAAACGTTGGCATGGCCCGATTGTAGCTTCCACCGGAGGGACGAAGTGAGCGTCAGAGCGGACGCGCCATTTCGCGCTGGCGGATGAACTGCTCGGCGCCGCTGGCTTGAAGAAAGGCGCCGATCCCTTAGAGACTCACGAAGACGACAGCGCGGCGCGCCTTGATCTCGCGAAGCTGTGGCGCCGTCATCGAAAAACGCACCGCGTAATCGCTGAAGGACCTCGTTGAAGCAGGCCACGACGGCATCGAAATCGCCGGCCGCCAGCGTGCGAAACACGTTACCACCCGCTGCGCTCGCGCAGCGATGTGATGTGACCGACGTGATGACGTCCATGCCACGCGTACATGGCCACCAGCCAGTCCAGCGTCATCACGCCGTGCTCGGGATGACGCAGCGTCCGCGCAAAATCGGCATCGGTCATAGCGCCGAGGATCGTGTCCCAGCGCGCATGCAGTGTTTCGAGCAATTGCAGCGACGTCTCGATCGGCGTGTCGCGTACGTCGTTGAGCTTCGCCCACGCCGCCTCGTCGTACGGTTTGATCGTCGGCTCATCCTCGGTAAGGGCCAGCTTCACGCGCGTGTAGGCGTTCATGTGCGAGTCGGGGACGTGATGGACAACCTGGCGCACCGTCCAGCCGCCGTCGCGATACGGCGTATCGAGTTGCGCGTCGCTCAGTCCGCTCACCGCCGCGCGCATCCGGGCGGGTGTGGCCGCGATCTGTTCGATGAGAACGCGGCGCTGGCCGGCCGTGTGTGGACCAGCAGGACGATCGAATTTGCCGATGGGATAGCGAAGGTCGAGGTTCATGTCGCTCATAGCAAGTGAAGTTTATCCTGACGGTGACGCGCAGCGGCACCAGTCAGGATCTCCGGTGAAGACACGCTTGAATTTTCTTGTTGGCGACGATCTCTGGTAGTTCCGCTCGATCCCTGCTCCTGGCAATGACTTCGCGGTGCCACCGGAGATCCTGACAGGCTCGCTTCGCTCACCGTCAGGATGACAATAGAGCCTTCTTCAGAATCGCGATCTGCCCCGCGTGATACAGGTTGTGCTGGATCACGCCGTGAACCATTACGTACGTCGTGTAATCGCGGCCGGCGACGATCCGGTCGAGGTCATCGACCGACAGCCGCGCAACCGCATCGGAGAGACGGCTCTCGGCGTTCTCCATCTCCTCAACCGCAGCCGCCCACGGCAGTTGCGTCACATCCTGCCAATCCTCTTCCGAGGTCAGTTCCTTCGCGATGCCCGTGAGACGGATCGAAACGGCATCCATCCAAACGCTCATATGAGCGACCAGCTCGATGATCGAATGAACGTTCGGCAGGGGATGGGCGCGTGCCTGTGCATCGGTGACATCGTCCAGCAGCGGGCGGATGGCGACGCCGGTCCAGGATGGTCCGCCCCAGGCGCGATTCAGTTGGTCGAGAAGGCGTTCGATCGCTCGCATGAGCCTCGATTCTGCTACATTCGCGCCCCAACGCAAATCAGAGGCATTGAATGTACTTCGACGTACAGGAATGGCTGAATCTCGCTTTCCGCTGGACCCATGTCTTCGCGGCGATCATGTGGGTAGGGCAGACCTATTTCTTTACCTGGCTCGATCATACCTTCCAGAACGAGAAGCAGGTGTGGATGGTCCACAGCGGCGGTTTCTACATCGTCGACAAGCAGAAGCGGCCGGAGATTCGGAATCAGACCCTGCACTGGTTCAAGTGGGAGGCCTTCTTCACGCTGGTCTCAGGGTTTCTGCTGCTGATCCTCGTCTACTACCACGGTGCCATCATGGTGGACGCGGACGTCTTGAAGATGACTGCATGGCAGGCGGCCGGTCTTAGTCTGGCGCTCATCGCTGCCGGCTGGTTTGTCTACGATTTTCTCTGGATCTCGCCCCTCCGGAAGCACGAGGTGGCCGGGACGATCCTCTCGTACCTGCTCCTTGTTGGTGCGATCGTCGGTGTCGCGCATCTCTTCGCATCTCGAGCGGCGTACATGCAGATCGGGGCGACGCTCGGCACCTTCATGGCTCTGAACGTGTGGGTGCGCATCCTCCCCGCGCAGCGTCAACTCATCGCCGCGGTCAAGTCGGGCATTGAACCGGACATGCGCCTGGCCGACCTCGCCAAACAGCGCTCGAAGCAGAACACGTACATCGTCCTCCCGGTCGTCTTCATCATGATCAGCAGTCACTTCCCGGGCACCTTCGGCCATCAGTACCCATGGCTCGTACTTTCCGTGCTGGTTCTCATTGGATGGGGAGTGGCGAGAATCATCCGCACGCGATAGAGACAACGACATGAAACGTACCTTTTCCGACGACGATCTCCGCGCCGCTGAAGCGAAGATCGATCCAGCACTGACCAGGTTCATGGCCCGCTTTCCCGGCGAATTGGGCGCGCGGCAGCCGGTACATACCGTCTATGGCGGGGCACATTTGTTCAAGAGCGATACGACGCAGAAGCTCGGCGTACTGGCGCTGCGGGCGCTCGAGGAGTACGGGCCGGACGCGGCTACGCTCGGCGGCGCCGTCGGCATCGACCCGCGGTTCCGCGACGTCGTCTATGCGCGCGTAGTCGAGAAGTTGCGCCGCGAACCGGTCGAAGACTTCCGCATCGACTTCGAAGACGGCTACGGCAACCGCGCCGATGACGAAGAGGACGGCCACGCCGCGGCAGCCGCACGCGAAGTTGCCACGGGATTGAGAAACGGCACATTGCCGCCATTCATCGGCATCCGTATCAAGCAGTTCTCGCAGGAGCTGATGCCGCGCGCCATGCGCACGCTCGACATCTTCATCTCGACGCTGCTCGATACCGCCGGTGCGCTTCCGCCAAACTTCGTCGTGACGCTGCCGAAGATCCAGCTTCCGCAGCAGGTGACAGCCCTGGCCGATCTGTTCGATGTCATGGAACCGAGACTCGGTCTGGGAGCGCACGCGCTTCGCTTCGAGTTCATGATCGAGACGACGCAGGCCATCCTGAGCGAGAACGGGGTCTCCAATCTGCCGCTCTTTCTCGATGCCGCGCGCGGCCGCGCCGTCGCCGCACACTTCGGCACGTACGATTACACGGCGAGCTGCAACATCACCGCGGAACATCAGCGGATGGACCATCCCGCCTGCGATTTCGCCCGGCACATGATGCAGGTCGCCTACGCCGGCACGGGACTCTGGCTGTCAGACGGCGCCACGAACATCATGCCGATCGCGCCGCATCGCGGCGCTCTTTCCGAGAAACAGATCGAGGAGAACCGTACGGTCGTTCACCGCGCCTGGCGCCTGCACGTCGATCACATCCGCCACTCGCTGATCAACGCCTACTACCAGGGATGGGATCTCAATCCCGCCCAGCTTCCGACGCGCTACGCGGCCGTTTATTCGTTTTTCCTGGAGGGGCTAAAGGCAGCAACCGGCCGCCTTCACAATTTCATTGAAAAAGCCGGTCAGGCCACGCTCGTCGGCGACGTCTTCGACGATGCTGCGACCGGTCAGGGACTACTCAACTACTTCCTGCGCGCGCTCAACTGCGGCGCGATCACGGAAGAGGAGGCCCTGGCGACCGGGCTCACGCTGGATGAGCTGCGCAGTAGGTCGTTTGTGAAGATCATGAGAGGAAGGCGGGGTTAACCGGGTTGCAAGGTTGCTGAGTTGCAAAGTTACTGAATTACAGCAACTCAGCAACCTATGTCCGCGCTAACTGCCTCGATACGTTGAATATCCGTACGGGCTCAACAACAGTGGCACGTGATAGTGCTGTGCGCTCTGCTCGACCATGAACTCGATCACCACGCGCGGGAAAAAGCCCTTGGGATTGTAGGAACCGGTGTCGAACGAGATGCGATACAACCCGGGCTCGGGCATCTCGGATACGAGCTTCAACCGGCCGTCGGAATCGGTTGAGCCCGTCGCGATGATTACCCATCCTTCGCGATCCATCTGCGGTTCCCGTGGAGGCGCCATGAAGGGGCCGTGACTGAGCGTGACGCGTACGCCGGCAGCAGGCCGGCCCTTCGCAGTGTCGAGAATGTGTGTCGAGATTCCCATCAGCCTACCAGTTTCATCAGCCGCAGCTTTGTAATCTTCATCTGCTCTTCCGCCGCCACGCGCAGTTCATCCTCGGGAGAGTTTTCCAGCCGCTGCCAGGCCATGGCCAGCATCTCGTCGGCGCTGCGGCCGGTGGCGCAGACGATGTAGATATGGCCGAAGCGCGCCTCGTATTCGCGGTTCGCCGCGGCCAGCGCGTCCATGCTCTCGCTCGACGCCGAGGCCATGCCCGACTGTTCCTGCTGCGCCCACTTCGAACCGGAACGGTCGCCGATGCGCGGATGCGCGGCGAACGCTTCGCGCCAGTCCTCCGCAGCGAGACCTTTCCAGATCCCTTCCGCTTCACGAATGAGATCGCTCCACGAAGGGAAGGGGCGCGCGGCGATCATGCGCCGCACCCATTCGCTCGAACCGCAGCAGTTGCGCAACTGCGCGGCGGCGGGATCGCCGTAGAGCGTGTTGATGTATCGGGCAACCGCATCTCCGCGGCCTTCATCCGTAGCCACGCCATATACGCGCAGCCGGCTGACGCCGCCGTCGGGAAAAACATTGAGGCGCAGGTGGGTTACCGGGCCGCTCTGCGCCAGCTCGTCGATGAAGATGTGCCGCGTGTGCGCCTGCAGCTTTGTACGTGGCAATATCTCGAACCATTCAGCGTCGACGATCGCTCCCGCGAGCGCAAACGCGCGCGTCCCGTCGATCGAGCAGGCGTCGGGGTAGTTCCCTTTGAAGTGATTCGTGTCGATCTCGACGCGCCGCACCGAACCCTCGGCGGCGAGCTGCACGATGACCCAATCGTTTCCGGGACCGCGTCTCCGCTTCGTCTCCCAACCGTCGCTCATATTGACGGCGCGGCCGGGCATGATCAGGTTGTGCTTCGGCCCGAAGAACATGTCGCTGCACGCCAGCACATCAGCTCCATGCTCCGCGGCCGCCAGGTCGGTCTCGATCGACAACCCGCCTTCGCGCCGCCACTCCGGAACGACCTCACCGTGAACGCGCAGCCGCGCCACGCCGCCGTCGGGGTAGATGTGCAGACGCAGATGAGTGAACGCGTACGGTGCGTCGATCGCGAACAGATTCTCGCTGTCGCCGCGCAATTCGGACTTCGGAAGGATCTCGATCCAGTTCGCGGCGAGCAACGAGTCGGTGTCGCTCTCCGGCCTTGCCTCACATGCCTCGATCGAACAATGCGACGGATAGTTGCCGCGAAAGAACGCCGTATCGACGACGACGCCGCGAACCACACCGCGAACGCCGAGACGGATGATGGCGAAGTCATGGCCGGGAGTCCGCTTGCGGCGGCTCTCCCATCCATCCATCCATTTGCCGCGGTTGGTGTACTCGTGTTCCTTCCAGACCGGTTTGGTGGGACGGAGGAGGTTTTCCTTCTCGGCAAAGTAGTCATCCGTCGCGTACAGAACCGAGCCGCCGAGGCGTTCGGAAGCGAGGTTGAGAGCCTCGCGAAAATCACTCATCGCCGGATCCACTCCCCAATCGCATTTCCAAGATGCCGCCCATCCTCCCACACCTTGTGGCCGCGAACGTACGTCGCGTGGACGACGCCGGTGAGCGTTTCGCCAGCGTATGGCGTCACCTTGTGGCGGTGCTGCACGTGCTCGGTCCGGACGACGAAACGCGCCTCGGGATCGAAGACGATGATGTCCGCGTCGTAGCCGGCGGCAAGCGTTCCCTTGCGGCCGCCGAGGCCTGCGAGTTTCGCCGGGCCGGTAGTCATCAGATCGACGATTTTCGCGAAGGCAATGCCGCGCCGTTTGGCCTCGGTCCAGACGATCGGCAGTCCGAACTGCAGCGAGGCGATGCCGCCCCACGCCCGGGCGATGTCGCCTTCCTCCATCCGCTTCAACTCCGGCGTACACGGCGAGTGGTCGCTGACGATGGCGGTGAGAAGTCCTTCACCAATGCCGCGCCACAGTTCCTCGCGGTTGGCGTGGCCGCGGATCGGAGGCGCGCACTTGAACTCCGTCGCTCCGTCGGGAACGGATTCGGCGTCGAAGTAGAGGTAGTGTGGCGTGGTCTCGGCGGTCAGCGACACGTGCGCGTCGCGGGCGCGACGTAGCGCTTCGAGCCCGTTCGCCGAGGAGAGATGGACGATGTGCGCGTGCGTTCCCGTCTTCCGGGCCAGTTCATAGACGAGCGCGATCGCTTCATCCTCCGCGACGCCCGGACGGGTGGCGAGGTAGCTCGCGTAGGAACGATCGTCGCCGCCCGGCGCGTGGATGTGTTCCGGCAACTCCGCGTGGACGAGCAGCGGGGCGCCGGTTCCGTGCAGGGCATTCAGCGCTTCTTCCATTCCGCGGGCATCGAGATGGCCAAACTCCGGCACTCCCGATTCGACCATGAAGCATTTGAAGCCGCAGGCCCCGGCATCGAGCATCGCCTGAAGCTCGCCGGCGTTTCCCGGCACCGCGCCGCCCCAGAGCGCGACATCGACGCGGCACTTGCCATGGAGGGCATGAACTTTCGCTTGAAGCGATGCCACCGAGGTCGTCGGCGGGATCGAGTTCAGCGGCATGTCGACGATCGTCGTCACCCCGCCCGCGGCCGCCGCGCGCGTGGCCGTCTCGAACCCCTCCCACTCCGTCCGCCCCGGCTCGTTGACGTGCACATGCGAGTCGACGATGCCCGGCATGAGGGTCAGGTCACCGTAGTCTTCGACGGGTTCGGCGACATCGTCGAAATCACCGAGGCGTTCGATCAGGTGCCCGTTGACGTGAATCGTCGCCGGCCGGATGCCCGTCGGCGTGACGACATTACGGCTGCGGAGGATCACGCGGCGGATGATAACGGCAAGTTTGCCTGGCAGGCTGCGAGACATACCGGCCGGCTGACCACCAATTTGGGAACGCTCGCGAGCGGTCAAACGACCGCTCGGTTGCGGTCAACGAAGGCTCGCGTGCGGTTGACGAACGCTCGTGAGCGGTCAAACGACCGCTCGGTTGCGGTTAACGAAGGCTCGTTAGCGGTCAACGAACGTTCGTGAGCGGTCGAACGACCGCTCGGTCGCGGTCAACGAAGGCTCGTGAGCGGTGAACGACCGCTCGTGAGCGGTCAACGAAGGCTCGTTAGCGGTCAACGAACACTCGCGTGCGGTCAACGACCGCTCGGGTGAGGTTGATGAACCTGACCGAGGGGTGGGCAATGGCAAGGAAGTGGATATGCGTTAAACGTTGAACATAAAAGACTTCCGCCATTTCTTTCAACATTCAACACTGAACATTCAACCTTCAACATTCCGATTTTACCCGGTCTGCCGCTTCCGGCCGTGTTCTGGTCACGGCTGCGGCGCCGCCACTTCGCGAGCATCGGTATCCCGCGCGGTCCGCCGGTACGCCGTCATTCGCATCAGGATCTCCTCCCCGGTCGCCGGTGCGTGGAGCATCGGGATCTCGCCGCCGCTGAGATACGACATCGCGTTCTTCACCGCGATCCAGACGGAGATGGCCAGGACCAGCGGAGGCTCGCCGGTCGCTTTGCTGGAGCGGATGTTCAGAGCGTTCTCGGCGTCGATCCAGTCGACGTTGAAGACCGGGGGCACGTCTTGAATATTCGGGATCTTGTATGTCGTCGGCGAGTGCGAGAGGAGGTTGCCCCTGGCGTCGTAGCGCAGCTCCTCGTTCGTCAGCCAGCCCATCCCCTGGATGAATGCGCCGGTGATCTGGCCGCGGTCGATGCCGGGGTTGATCGGCTTGCCGATGTCCATCAGCAGATCGCTACGCAGTACTTGCATCATGCCGGTGAAGCGATCGATCTCGATCTCCGAGATCGCCGTCCCCTGCGTGAAGTAGAGGAACGGCGCGCCGCAGCCTTTGTCCGCATCCCACTCGAGGCCCTGCGTCGAATAGAACCCGCGCTCGCCGACGGAGACCCGCTCGAGGTGGCACATCTTCACTAGCGCGGCGAAGGGAACGCGCGGCTCGGGCACGCGGCGATCGAAGACTTCGCCGTTCTCGAAAACGACCTCGTCGACGGATGGCTCGACGGAGGCAACGCGGCCGAAGTACTCCGCGGCGACGCCGGCCATGCGCGCGCGAATCTTCCTGCATGCATCGGCGGCCGCGCTGCCGTTGAGGTCCGCGCCACTGGAGGCGGCGGTGGCGGAGGTGTTGTTGTTCTTCTCGGTCGACGTCGGCATCAGCAGGACGTGCTCGGCATCGACCCCGAGCTCGTCGGCCACGATCTGGCGGATCTTCGTGTTGACGCCCTGACCCATCTCGGTCGCGCCGGTCGACACCTGCACCGAACCATCGAGATAGACGTTGACGAGGGCGTTGGCCTGATTGAGGAACTTGGTGTTGAACGAGATGCCGAACTTCACCGCCGTGCAGGCGATGCCGCGGAGGTGTGTGTGGGACGTTGCATTGAAGCGGGCGACATCCGCGACGCGCGCCCGATAGTCGCCGCGCTCGGCGATCTCGTCGAAGAGGTGGGGCAGATGATTGCTACGGACGACCTGCCCGTACGGCGTGATGTTGCGATCGTCGATCCCGTAGCAGTTACGGCGTCGGACTTCCAAAGGATCGATCTTCAGCAGGACGGCGATTTCTTCGAGGATGTTCTCGATGGTGGCGATTCCCTGCGGCCCGCCGAAGCCGCGGAAGGCGGTGTTGGGCGGATAGTTCGTCCGGCAGACCGTGCCGCGGATCAGAGCGTTCGGCAGGTAGTAGGCGTTGTCGGCGTGCGTCAGCGCACGTCCGAGAACCGATGTCGAGAGATCGGCGAAGGCGCCGCCATCGGAGTAGAAATCGATCCGAGCGCCGGTGATGACGCCGTCGTCATCGAAGGCGACCTTGTAATCGTTCTGGAACGGATGGCGTCCGCCGGTGACGCACATGTCGTCGTCTTTGCTGTAAGCGATGCGCGCCGGACGTTTGAGCTTGTGCGCCACGAGCGCAGCGATGGCGGCAGGATGCGTGGCCTGACACTCTTTTCCACCGAACCCGCCGCCCATGCGTTTCGTTATGACAGTGACTTTATTGATCGGCAATCCGAGGAGGTGGGCGATGACGTCCTGCACCTCGGATGGATTCTGCGTCGACGAGTGAACCGTGAGCTGGTCAAACTCGCCCGGCACCGCCAGAGCCGCCTGCGATTCGAGATAGAAATGGTCCTGCCCGCCGTTGATGAAGGTCCCCTCGAGGATGTTTGCCGCGGACGCGAACGCCGCCTCGACGTCGCCGCGCTTGATGGTCATCGTCTTGCCGATGAACAGCCCCCGCCGCTTGGCCTCATCGATCGTGAAGACCGGCTCGAGCTCTTCGATGTCGACCTTGATCGCAGCCTTCGCCGCGCGGATGGCCGCGCGTGATTCCGCCGCCACGACGACGATCGGGTGCCCGATGAACGACACGACATCCTCAGCCAGCAGAAACTCGTCCTGGATGATGGCGCCGAAGAGGTTGTGGTGCAGATCCCGATACGTGAAGAGATGCGCGAACGATCCGGCGTCACCGAAATCGATCCCGCGGATCCGCCCATGCGCGACCGGCGACCAGACGAAATCGACGATCAGCTCCCCGCGCAGCGGCGCGACATCGTCGACGTAGACCGACTCGCCGCTGACGTGGCCGACCGCGGAATCGTGGGGGATGTTCTTTCCGACCGACGGCATGGAAGGGAAAGTATAGCGGCGCCGCGTTGACGCGCGACCGGTCGCGACACGATCGGTCATCATGAGCCAAGAAACCTCCGGGCACCCCTGCCGGGGTGCCGGAGATCCTCGAATCACATCCCGGTAGTATCGCGCGTCGCGCTCAACCACCGGCTACCGTCCGAAACGCCTACCGGCGTTCGAAGGCTCGAGAAGTTACTGGTTGCCTTCGCCGGCGGTGTTCGATCCGCCGTTGCTCTTCGCTTCGACCTTCCCGCTATCGCCGACATTCGGCATGACGTTGGAGATCGCGTGACTCACCTTGCTGATCACGCTGCGCGCGCCGGCGAGACGGCTGGCCTTCTTCTTCGGGGCAGCTTTCTTGGCAGGAGCTTTCTTCGCGGGCGCCTTCTTGACTGGAGCCTTCTTCGCAGCTTTCTTGGCAGGAGCCTTCTTCGCTGGGGCCTTCTTCGCGGCTTTCTTTGAAGACACCTTCTTCGATGCGGCGCTGCGCTTGGCGGGCGCTTTCTTCGCGGCCTTCTTGGCCGGCTTCTTGGCGGCAGCCTTCTTCGCTGGAGCCTTCTTGGACGACTTTGCGGCCTTCTTCGCGGCGGGCTTCTTCGCGGACTTCTTGGATTTCTTGGCAGCCATGGATTCTCTCCTTTTCAAAACTGTAGACGTGGGGAGCCGTACGTTTGAAAGAAAATTTCTGCTGCGTGGCAACTGCGTTGCACAAAATTCAATGTAGACGAAGATGTCGCGATTGTCACGCACGCATCACGTACCACGATGGCTTATTCGAACGATTGGCGCGATCGCGATCATTGCCTTCGTCGCCGCCGAGGCGTTCTCGATCTACATCTTCATCCTCAACCGGAGGCTCACGCGCGAGCTCGTGAACCACGCATGGCGCGAGCCGACCATCATCGTCTCCGCCGCGCACCAGCGGCCGGTGCGCGTGGCGGCGTTGTACGGCGTCGACTGGCGCATCACCCCTCCGGTGGCGCTTCGCTCGCTCCCCGATCACGTATCGCGCGCCTTCCTGGCCGCGGAAGACGTGCGCTTCCATCATCACATCGGCATCGATCCGATCGGCATGGTGCGCGCACTGTTCACGAACATCCGCGCGGGAGGCATTGCCGCCGGCGGCTCGACCATCGATCAGCAGATCATCAAGACGCGCTTCCTCTCCCAGGAGCGGACCTGGCGCCGCAAGATCACGGAGATCATCCTGGCAATTCTGCTGGACGCCCGCATGCCGAAGAACGAGATCTTCGAGGTCTACCTCAACGACGTTTACCTCGGCCACAGCGGCGGGAAGCCGATTCTCGGGGTCGACGAAGCATCCCGGCTCTACTTCGACAAGCCGCCGTCGGAGCTTCGGGTCGACGAAGCCGCCGTCCTGGCAGGGATGATCCGGGCGCCGAACCGCGACACGCCCGACAAGCACCCCGACGTCGCCCGCGCGCGGCGCGACGCCATCCTCGCCGTCATGCGCGATCACGGCTGGATCGACGATGCCCAATTCTCAGCGGCAAAGGCACATGACGTCGAATTCAGCGGCGGCGAGATCCCGCGGACTCCGTATCCGTTCTACCTCCGCGCCCTTCGCGCCGGCATCGTGAAGGAAATCGGGGTCCGTCCCGTGATCGAAGGCGGACTGACGATCGTCTGCGAAATGGACCCGGACGCGCAACGCAACGCCGAGCGCGTCGCCGCCCGCGCCCCCGCCCAGCTCGAAGCAACCCATTCGTGGCTCCGCGCGCAGGCCCGAAGCGAGCCGCTGCAGATCGCGCTGCTTTCCGTCGATCCACGCAGCGGCGGGGTCCGTGCGCTCGTTGGCGGCAGCGACTACAACGTCTCGCCGTTCGACCGCACTTCGGCGATGCATCGCCAGCCCGGCTCGGCGTTCAAGACCTTCGCCTACCTTGCTGCCATCGCCTCGAAGAAAGCGACGACCGCGTCGCTGCTGCTCGATGCGCCGATCAGCATCGCCGTCAACGGAAACGAAACATGGGAGCCGCACAACTACGACGACCGCTATCGAGGACGGGTGTCTCTGCGCGAGGCCTTCGAGCACTCGCTGAACGTCCCCACCGTACGGCTCTCCGAGGACATCGGCGTGGCCCGCGTCGCCAGCACGGCGGAGAAATTCGGGTTCGAAGAGAAATTCGCACGCATCCCGGCGCTGCCGCTCGGTGTGACCGAGGTCTCGATGCGCGAGCTGACGGCGGCGTACACGCCGTTCCCCAACCTCGGCATCCGCGTCGAGCCGTTCCTCCTGCGCGAGGTGCGTGACCGCGCGGGAAAGAGGTTGTACGCGCATGAGCTCGAGCAGAAACGCGTCGCTGATGCCGCCCCCACGTACGTCATCCACACGCTGCTACGCGGCGTCGTGCAGCGCGGCACGGCATCGCGCCTCAAGCGCTACGGCCTCGGCTACGTCGCCGGCAAGACCGGCACGACGAGCGATTACCGTGATGCATGGTTCGTCGGCTACACCGCCGACATGGTGACAAGCGTCTGGGTCGGCTTCGACCATGGTGCACCACTGCGTCTCTCGTCGGGAGAGGCGGCCATCCCGATCTGGGGCGCGTACATGAGCTCCATCCCGCATCTGCGCGGCGAGCCGCGGCCGCCCGCCGGCGTGACCTTCCGCGACATCGATCCGGAGAGCGGCATGCTCTGGCAGGACGGCTGCCCCGGTCCCCTCCACGAAGTCTTCCTCGCCGGTACCGCGCCGGCGAACCGGTGTCCGGCTGGCTTCTTCGGCGGCATCATCCGCAGCGTCTTCTTCAGCCGCGGCAACTTCGACGAGCCGCCCGCCATCACGCTCGAACAGTTCCGCAAGTGGGCCAACGACGTCGACCGCAGCCGCCGCGAGGTGGAGGGGGCGTGGGGTAGGTTGAAGAAAATCTTCGGGAACTGAGGTTGCGGGTCTCGGGGTTCATCCTGCGCGAAAGACGCAGGATCTCCGGTGGCACCGCCCTGATCTTGGCCATCGACCGCGCGGTATGACCGGAGATCCTGCGTCTTCGCGCAGGATGAACCCCGAGACCCGTTTGACAAACACCCGCTCCCGGCCTACATTCGCTCCCGCTGGATTGATTTGGGGTCGCTTGCAACCAGGGTAAAAAAAGCTAAATAGCCGGCAAGTTCGAATTCGTTCTTCGATTTGGCCCCACGTCGATTCCGGCGTGGGGTTTTTTTGTTTGCGGTTACGGGGTTGCGGTCTCGCGGTTGCGAAGTCCGCCCACCCGCGTAACCGCGCGACTTCGGGACCGCGAGACCGCCATGCAAGACTTCATACAGGCAATCGCAGACGAGCACGTCTATCTCTTCGATGGCGCGATGGGGACGATGCTCTATGCCAAGGGTGTCTTCATCAACAAGTGCTACGACGAGCTGAACCTCCGCAATCCGGAGATCGTGCTCGAGGTGCACAAGCAATACGTCCACGCCGGCGCCGAGATCGTCGAGACCAATACCTACGGCGCGAACCGCGTGAAGCTGCGCAGCTTCGGCATCGAAGACGATCTGCGCCATATCAACGAGCGCGGGGCGGCATTGGCGCGCGAGGCGGCCGGCAACGGCGTCTACGTCGCCGGCGCCATCGGTCCGCTCGGCATCCGCATCGAACCGTACGGCCCCACCGCGCTCGACGAAGCGCGCGAATTCTTCCGCGAGCAGGCCGCCGCGCTTCGCGATGCCGGCGTCGATCTCTTCGTGCTCGAGACGATGTCCAACATCGCCGAGATCGAACAGGGCATCCTGGCCATCCGCGACATCTGCTCGCTGCCGATCATCGCCCAGATGACCATCGGCAACGACAAGCGGACGATCTACGGCGACACGCCGCGGACGATCGCCCAGCGGCTCGACCTCGCCGGCGCCGACGTCATCGGCCTCAATTGCTCGGTCGGTCCCGACGTCATGCTCGACGCCATCGAGGAGATCACCGCCGTCACCGCGAAGAAGATCTCCGCCCAGCCGAATGCCGGTCTGCCGCGGGAAGTGAACGGGCGGCAGATGTATATGGCCTCACCCGAGTACATGGCCAAGTACGCCAAGCGGCTCATCCACAAAGGGGTGAAGTTTCTCGGCGGCTGCTGCGGCACGACGCCCGACCACATCAAGATCATGGCCGACGCCGTGCGGCCGCTCTCGCCGCGGCGTTCCTTTGTCGTCGTCGAGCGCGATGCAAGCGTCAAGGGAAGCGACGCCAAAGAAGCCGTGCCGATGGCGGCGCGCTCGAACTGGGGAAAGAAGATCGTCGCCGGCGAGTTCGTGACCACGATCGAGATCACGCCGCCGAAAGGTCCGAATCCCGACAAGATGGTCGAGTCCGTGCGCTCGATCAAAGCGGCCGGCGTCGATGCCGTCAACGTCCCCGACGGTCCTCGCGCGCAGAACCGGATGGGAGCGATCGCCGTCGCGGTCCTGCTGCAACAGCGCGTCGGCATCGAGACCGTTCTTCACTATTGCTGCCGCGACCGCAATCTCCTCGGCATGCACTCCGATCTCCTCGGCTGCGCCGCGCTCGGTCTGCGCAACCTGCTGCTCATCACCGGCGATCCTCCGAAGATGGGGCCGTACCCCGACGCCACCGCGGTGTTCGACATCGACTCGATCGGTCTGACGAACATGGCCAACCTGATGAATCACGGCCTCGACCTCGGCGGCAACCCTTTCGGCGAACCGACGAAGTTCACGATCGGCGTCGGCGTCAATCCAGGCCACCTCGACCTCGACTACGAGCTCCGCCGCCTCGAATGGAAAGTGAAGGCGGGCGCCGAGTACGCCATCACCCAGCCCGTTTTCGACGTGGCCGTGCTGGAACGGTTCCTCAGCCAGATCGAACATATGCGCCTGCCCGTCGTGGCCGGCATCTGGCCGTTGCTCTCGTACCGCAACGCCCAGTTCATGAACAACGAGGTGCCCGGCGTCTCCGTCACCGACGACGTCATGGAACGGATGCGCATCGCCAGCGACAAGAGCAAGGAAGACGGCCTCCGCGAAGGCATCGCCATCGCCCGCGAGACGCTCGAGCGCGTCCGCGGCCGCGTGGCCGGCGTGCAGGTGTCAGCACCGCTGGGTCGGGTCGATCTGGCGTTGCAGGTGTTCGAGGGGCTGGTCGAGAATCGGGCCATTCCGCTTTTAACCTAATCAGTCCCCTCCGGCCTCACCTGCTGCTGCACCACCTTCTGCAGGGCCCCTTCCGGCGAATCGAAAAGACAGGTGGCCCGAACCTGGATAGGCGACCGGCCGCTGTAGCTGCTCGGGTCGGCGATCAAGGCTGTCGTCATGTAGTCGACTGACCCCACCGAGTGCGGCGCGATGGTGGTGTTGAACTGGCGGTTTTTCGACTCGATGACGATTCCGCCGCCGCCGAGGCTGGACATGTCGATGCGGCGGATCGTGATCGGAACCTCGGCCTGATTGACGATACGGAACTCGAAGTGCGCCTCCACGCCGGAGGCCACCGTCGGGACGTTCGTCAGATCGGTGCGGTTGAAGATCGTGATCTCCGGTTTCGGGATATGCGCGGCCGTCTGCGACAACTGGTTGCCGGTTGCGCAGGCGGCAGCGACGAGAAGAGCGGAAAGAGCGATGGCGTTGCGCATGGCGTTCTAGTTGCCTCCGGCCGGTCCAATGTTCTGGACGACCACTGTCTGAAACTTCCTCGACCCTGCCTCGAACTCCAGCATTCCCCGCACCGTCACCGGACCGTTCGCGCCCGCCACCGTCTGCATGGAGACATACGCCGGCGCCCAGAACGCGACCTGCTTCGTCTCGCCCGGCCCGATGGTCTCGTTGAATCCCTGCGAGTGCGCCGGCAGTGTGTACGAGCCGCCGCCGATCGACTGCACGGTTACCCGCCGGAGCTGCAGCGGCTCGGTCAGCGTGTTCTTCACTTCGACCGCGTAGTGCGCCGAGACCGGGCCGGTGTCGTACTGGGTTCCCTCCGCCATGCGCGAAAGCTGGATGAGCGTTACGTCCGGCTCCGGGCCGGACGGGGCGCCGCTGGAGGCGCAGCCGAGAGCGAGAAGAAGCACGGCCAACATCGAAACAGTACGCATGATGATGTCCTCCCAAAACACTACGGGGAGCGTTTCCGCCCCCCGTCAGCTTGCCACAGTCAATCGGTGAAGTTGTTTCACTTCACGTAATTCAGCATCTCTTTCGCCGTGGCGGCGTCCTTGCCGTTCGGCTCGAGCTCCAGGTATTTCTGGAGGTTCGTCTTCGCGTCGGCGTTCTTCTGCGTCCTTACATAGAGCATGCCCAGCTCGTAGTAGGCCGGCGCGAATTTGTCGTTCGTCGCGATCGCGCTCTTCAGCAGCGGCTCGGCCTCGGCGTCTTTGCCGCTGTTGATGAGGTGGGCGGCCTCGTTGAACATCGAGGCAGCGTCGGCCGGCAGCTTCTTCCGGTACTCCGCAGCCTTCGCCTTGTCGCCCTTGGCGGTGTAGGCCTCGGTGAGAACACCGAACATGTCCTGGTTGTCGGAGTCGATCTCGAGCGCCTTGTTCGCGCGGTCGATGGCCTTGTCGTAGTTCTTGTTGCGGAGATACAGCTTGGCGAGCGCCTCATAGCCGGCGGTGAGATCGGGCTTGGCGGTGACCGCCTCCTCGAGCTTGGCGATTGCTTCCGGAACCTTTCCGGCGTTGGCGAGCTCCGCGCCCTCGTTGTAAGCAGCCACGGCCGGATTTGCTTTCGCAGCCTCCGGAGTAGCGGCGGCGGCCTGTGTCGCACCCGAGCCCGGGGCCATCGTCACGTCTTTCGTGTTGATGTCGCCGAGCGTGAGTTTCATCGTCTGCTCGACGTTCGCGTAGCCCGCAGCCTTGTAGGTGAACTTGTACGACAGAGTGCCGTCGAGAATGAGGAAACGATAGACGCCGTCCTTGTCGGCTTTGTACTCGTTGTGGACGTTGTGCCCCGTCACGGCATCGACGATGATCTGGGCGAACGGAATCGGTTTGTGGGTTGCCGCGTCGGTGATTTTTCCCTGGATACGGGCCTCACCAAGAGCGAACGCGTTACCGGCCACGACCATGAGAGCCAGCACGGAAAGCGCGAGAGTCTTACGCATCTGCATCTCCTATTGATTGAATGTTCGTCGGAAGTTAACGCCCCCTCAGAAGTACCCATTCCGAAAGGAGGCCCCTGCGGTATTCCGGATCATCGGGCGTTCCGGTACACCACGTCACCACCGACCACCGTATAGCGCACCTTGGTGGCAAAAAGCTGTGATTGCGGTGCCTTGTACAGGTCGCCTTCGACGATGGTGAGGTCGGCCAGCTTGCCCGGCTCGATCGCCCCTCGGGACGATTCCTCGAACGCGGCGTAGGCGGCGTCCGAGGTAAAGCCGCGGATCGCTTCCGCCAGCGTGAGCTTCTGATCGGGGTACCAGCCGCCGGGAGGATTGCCCTGCTGGTCCTGCCGGGTCACGGCGCTGTAGAGCCCGAAGAACGGGTTGACATCCTCGACCGGAAAATCGGAGCCGAGGGCCAGGCGGGCACCGGAGTTGAGCACCGTCCGCCAGGCGTACGCGCCCTTGATCCTCTCCGGACCGACTCGGGCCTCGGCCCACGGCATATCCGACGTCGCATGCGTCGGCTGCATCGAGGCGATGATGCCGTGCTTTGCCAGGCGGGGAAAATCGGACGGTGCGACGATCTGAAAGTGCTCGACGCGGAATCGGTCCGCCGGCGTCGCGCCTGCCTGCTCGTAGGCGTCGATCACGTTGCGCACGCCGCGGTCGCCGATCGCATGAGTATTCGCCTGATATCCCGCCGCGCGCGCACGTTTCGCCACGGCCAGCATGTGCTCCTCCTTGCTGACGAGGAGGCCGGTGTTCGACGGATCATCGCTGTAGGGGGCGAGCATCGCCGCGCCGCGGCTGCCGAGGGCACCGTCGGCATACATCTTCACGGAGCGAATCGTCAGATGGCCGCCATAGCCGATGAGCGGCTTGCGCGTCAGCCACGAATCGAGCAGCGCCGGGTCGTCAGTCAGCATCACGTAAACGCGGATCGGGAACTTGTGCTCGTCGATGAGCTGCTGAATGGCCGTGATGGTGGCCTGCTCCGCGCCGGCGTCGTGCATCTCGGTCAGGCCGTTTTCGGCGATCTTCTGCGCCGCGGCCAGCACACGCGTCTTGCGCAACTCCGCGGACGGCGCCGGCACTTTCGAATCGATCAGATGCTGCGCGCCGTCGATGAAAACGCCGGTCGGGTTGCCTTTGCTGTCGCGCAGGATCCGGCCACCTTCGGGATCAGGCGTTGCCGCCGTGACCCCCGCCGCGCGCATGGCTGCACTGTTGGCGACTCCGGCATGCCCGTCGACGCGGCGCACCCATACAGGATGATCGGCGACGGCAGCGTCGAGCGGCGCCGCCGTCGGAAACTGCTTGTCCGGCCAGCGGTTCTGATCCCAGCCGCGGCCGATGATCCACTCCCCCGGCGCGGCGCGCTGAGCGCGCTCGCGGACCTTGTCCACGACTTCCTGGAACGACGCTGCGCCGACGACATTCACAGTATCGAGCGAGAGCCCGAGCCCGTATAGATGTCCGTGCGCGTCGGTCAGGCCCGGCATCACCGTCGTGCCATGGACGTCGATTACGCGCGCATCAGGATGCGCGGCCTGCATCGCATCCGCCGGCCCGACGGCGACGATCAGCCCGTTCGCCGTGACGACGGACCAGTTTGCCTGCGGCGTCTGACTCGGCCCGGCGAGCACCGTGCCGCCGGCGTAAATGACCTCGGGGACAGAGGTTTCTCGTTTCGTGTTCGGCATCGTGCAGGCGGTGAAAGCGAGGAAGAGTAGTACAGCCGCGCGTCGCTCGATCGTCATGAGGTGAATCGTATCGGAATCGCGGGTGCGCGAGCGATGCGGCGCATAACGTTTGTCATCCTGAGGCTGCCGGAGCCGCTGAGCGAGCGTAGCGAGCGAAATGCGGCGGACGACGGCGAAGGATCTCCAGTGGCAGCGCCTGTGGCAAGTGCAGCGTAACTTGAGATCCTTCGGCCGCGCTACGCCGGCCTCAGGATGACAAACTCACCCTTCCCCCCACTTCAGCTTCGCCCGAAGCACATCGAAATAGCTCTTCCCCGGCGTCCGAATCAGCGTCACTGGGTTCGGCGATTTGTTGATGCAGACGACGTCGTTCTGGGCGATGGGGAGGCCGTCCTGGCCGTCGAGGGTGAGGAAAATCTCCTGGTTCGGGGTGGCGATACCGACCTCGATGTCCAGCGTATCGGGCAGCACCACGGGGCGATTGCTCAGCATGTGCGGGCAGATCGGGGTCAGCACGACCGCGCCCATCGTCGGATAGATGATCGGGCCGCCGGCGGAGAGGTTATAGGCGGTCGAGCCGGTGGGGGTGGCGATGATCAGACCATCGGCCCGGAACGAGGAGACGAACTCGCCGCCGACGGTGACGCGCATCTCGATGATGCGGGCCAGCGCGCTCTTGTTGATCGTGGCGTCGTTCAGCACGCGATAGATGCGGTGGTCGCGCCCCGGTCCGCGCACGACGACGTCGAGGGCGACGCGCTCTTCGCTCTCGTAGTCGCCGGCCAGGACGCGCTCCATCACCTCGGGGAACTCTTCGACGGTTACTTCGGTGAGGAAGCCGAGCGTCCCCATGTTCACGCCGAGGATCGGCACGCTCTTCGGTGCATGACGGGCCACCGAGAGCAGCGTTCCGTCGCCTCCGAAGGTGATGAGCAGATCGGAATGCTTTCCGAGATCGCCCTTGGCCACACACTTGCCGCGGTCATTCAGTTTGTCGGCGGTGGCGAAGTCGAGGCAGACGCCGAAATCGCGCGCGCGAAGGTCGGCGGCAACCTTCGCAGCGAACTGCAGTGCCTCGTCCGAGGTGATCTTTGCGGAGATCCCGATCGTCTTCACGGCAGGGGAGTTTACGCGATCGCTCTCCGCACATCCTCCGGTTCGATGACCACGCGCTCGCCGGCGCGTTCCGGGCCGACGAACAGCACAGGATGGAGGACCTTCTCCAGGATGGCGCGCAGGGCCCGCGCGCCCAGCTTCTGCCGCAGCGCGGCCTCGGCGATAGCGACCAGCGCGTCGGGCGAAAACTCGAGCTGGATCTGGTCGAGCGCGCAGAGCCGCTGGTACTCGGGGATCATCGCCTCGCGCGGCTCAGTCAGGATCGTGACGAGATCGGGGACCGTCAGCCGGTCGAGCGCGACGTGGACCGGAAGCCGGCCGAGCAGCTCGGGAAGGAAGCCGTACCGCACCAGCTCCTCGGTCGTCACTTCCTTCGCCCGCACTTCGCCGTCACCGAAGAACCCGATCGGTTTCGTCTCGCTGTTCTCGTCGATGTCGCTGAACGAGCCGGCGCAAATGAAGAGGATGTTGGCGATGTCGATCTCGACGTAGTCGTACTTGTTCCAATGCGAGGTCACGTTGAGCGGCACGAAGAGCTTCTCGCCCTCCAGGATCTTGAGCAGTGATTGCTGCACCCCTTCGCCACCGATGTCGCGCGAGCCGGCGCCGGTGCGGCTGCCTCCGGAGCGCCGCGCGATCTTGTCGATCTCGTCGATGAAGACGATGCCGTTCTCCGCCGCGTCGACATTCTGGTTGGTGGCATAGAGCAGCCGGCCGATGGCCACCTCGACGTCTTCCCCGTAGTAGCCGGCCTCGGTGAACGCGGTGGCGTCGTTGTACGCGAACGGCACGTCGAGAACCTTCGCCAGCGTGCGAGCCAGATAGGTCTTCCCGCAGCCCGACGGCCCGATCATCAGAATGTTCGACTTGCGGATCGATACGTCGCCGCCGAACTTCAGGTACTCGATCCGCTTGAGATGGTTGTACGCGGCGATGGCCAGCACCTCTTTGGCGTGCTTCTGGCCGACGACGTACTGATCGAGCTGTTCGTAGATGCGCCGCGGAGTGACGTGGAGGAAGCGGTAAGTGTCACGCTTTTCCTTCATCGGAGAAGAAAGTATAGCCTCCGTTCATCAATGCTGTGGAAGACTGCGCGCAGTTTTCATGTGTGGAATCAACGGGATCGTCTCGTTTCATCCCAGCGCGCCTCCGATCGACGTCGATGAGTTGACGCGAACGCGTGAGGCGATGCGGTCGCGCGGTCCCGATGCCGCGGGTACGTGGCTTTCTCCCGACTTTCGCGTTGGATTCGGTCACCGCCGGCTCTCCATCATCGACGTCAGCGAGCGCGCCAACCAGCCGATGGTCAGCCGCGAAGGTGACGCCGTACTGACCTTCAACGGTGAGATTTACAACTACGCGGCTCTGCGCGAAGAGCTCGAGCGCGAGGGCGAACGCTTCGATACCACTTCGGATACCGAGGTCGTGCTGCGGATGTACCGGAAACGGGGCGAGGCCATGTTGCCGCAATTGCGCGGCATGTTCGCATTCGCCATCTGGGATGCGCGCACGAACGCGCTCTTTCTGGCGCGCGATCCCTACGGCATCAAGCCGCTGTACTACGCGAACGACGGGAAGACCTTCCGCTTCGCCTCGCAGGTGAAGGCGATTCTGGCTGGTGGCGCCGTCTCCACGTCGCGCGACCCCGCCGGCATCGTCGGCTTTCTTCTCCGCGGCCACGTGCCGGAGCCCTTCACGATTTATGAAGCCATCCGCGAGCTACCGGCGGGAAGCTCGATGGTGGTGACGCGCGACGGCCCTTCCGCGCCGCGCTCCTATTTCTCTCTCGCCACCGTGCTCCGCGACGCGGTGAACGAGCATCGCCGCTACAGCGACGGCGAGCGGGCGGAGATCATTGCCCGCGCCGTGCGGGAGTCGGTTCGCTATCACCTCGTCTCGGATGTCCCGGTCGGCGCGTTTCTTTCCGCCGGACGCGACTCCGGCACCATCGTCGCCCTGGCCACCGAGACCGGGATTCCCCTGCAGACGGTGACTCTGCGTTTCGAGGAGTACGCCGGCACACACAAAGACGAGGCGCCCCTGGCCGCGGTGACCGCGCGGGAGTACGGAACCATTCATCAGACGCAAACCCTCTCGGCCGAAATGTTTCGCCGCTCGCTTCCGCACGCGCTCGAGGCCATGGATCAGCCCTCGCTCGACGGCCTCAACTCGTACTTCGTCTGCAAGGCGGCGGCGGAGCTGGGATGGAAAGTGGCGCTGTCGGGGACCGGCGGCGATGAGCTGTTCGGCGGCTATTCGACGTTTCGCATCATTCCGCGGTTCATCCGAACCTTCGGAGTCTTCCGGCACATGCCGGCGCTGGCGAACGCGTTCACGCGAATGCAGCCACGCATGGCCAGGAACGGGGCCCGCTTCAGTCCGAAGACACCCTATACGCTGAAGTACTGCACCTCGTATGAAGGCGCCTACCTGATGAAGCGAGGCCACTTTCTCCCGGATGACGTCAGCTCTGTCGTCGGCGAGGAAATGGCGCGCGAAGGGCTGAAGCGTCTGGGGATCATGGAGCTCATCCGCGAGGCCATCACCCCCGACCCGGGAACACCCTTCACCCGCGTCGCGGCGTTGGAGTCCTCGCTTTTTCTGAGAAGCCAGCTCCTGCGCGACATCGACTGGGCGTCGATGGCTCATTCGCTGGAGGTGCGGGTGCCGCTCGTCGATGCCTTCCTTCTTCGCGAGGTCGCGCCGGCGGTCATTTCGATGTCGGGAAGAAACGGCAAAGAGTTGCTAGCCGCCTCTCCCAAACAACCGCTCCCCGCGGCCATCCTCGGGCGGAAGAAGAGCGGCTTCACGGTTCCCCTCCGCGACTGGCTGGCCCACGAGCGCGACGTTACGAAGCATTTCGGCGCGCGCCCATGGGCGCTGCACGTCCTCCACGCCGGCGGGCACCTCGCGGTTGCGCCTTAGCGCGGTTACGCGGTCTCGCGGTGTTGCCCGGAGCGCTGGCGTCTCGCCGGCTGGCCCGGGGGCGTCTCGCCCCCGTACGGGCGAGACGCCATTCGCGGGTAACCGTGACCTCAGCGGCGAGACGCCGCTGAGCCAGCCGGCGAGACGCCAGCGCTCCGGGCAGCAACCGCGAGACCCCGCAACCCCGCTGTCAAAAAACCTTTCCATCCACAGCCTCACTTGACGCGGCGCCGCCAGGCGTCTCCGAGTAAGCCGCTCCATTTCAACCAGTTAGCCATTCCGGCACGCTGGCCGTTCGATCGCACTACGCCTCTCGCGAAAGGAGGTGGTGCTAACGGACAGAGCGATTTCCATATGAACCAAGAGGATCAAAGGTCCTCGTGTGGGGAACAGCCAAAAACAACGAAACGCGTCAACGGTCAACGAAAAAATAACCTCAAACAATAAGGAGACGAGACCATGCGGAAGTCCCACCTCATCGTCCTCGCAGTCATTCTGATCGCCACCATTTCCAGCGCTTCCATGGCCGCCGGAGCCCAGCCGGCTCCGGCATCGACGCCGGCCGGCGTCGTCAACATCAACACCGCGGATGCGGCGCAACTGGCCATGCTTCCGCGCGTCGGAGCCAAGGCCGCGCAGCGGATCGCTGACTATCGCAAGGAGCACGGCAACTTCAAGAAGGCCTCCGACCTGATGCAGGTCAAAGGCTTCGGCGAGAAGTCGTTCGAGCGTCTGGCTGCCTGGCTCACCGTCGACGGCAAGACCACGCTCACCACGAAGGTCCACACCAGCCGCCCGCGCAGCAAGTCGTCCAAGTCGTCGAAGAAACCCTCATCGCCCACCCCAGCGGCGCGATAACGCGCCGTCCCTCCAAAAGGCCGCCTCGCGCAAGCGGGGCGGCCGTCTTGGGCGGCGGTCGATTAGTTGATTAGTGGATTAGTCGATCAGTCGTCGGTCCCCTGCCTAATCCACGAATCAACTAATCCACTAATCCACTCGACTCGATTCGACACCCCCTGCTCACCGAAAGGAGAACGTGTGTTCAAACGACAGAACGGCATCACCCTCATCGAGCTGATCGTAGTCATCGCCATCATCGGGCTCCTCGCCCTCTGCGCGGTGCCCGCATTCGCCAGCTACGACGACGGCAACGGAAACGGCATCGCCAACGCCGACATCACGAAAAACATCGACCGCCGCTACTTCGGTCCGGCAGTGGTCATGCCGTCGTTTCACACGGCATCGATCTCCCTGCTGCCGAAAACGATTCGCGATCCTGACGGCGACAAGCTCCTGCCGACGGACAACGCGCTGCAGTTCGGCGTCTCGACGATCTGTTCCTTTTCACAGCTCGGCGGCGGCACACCGGGAACGGTCTACATCAGCGACGGCATCGACCACCTCTACGCGGTTCGCGTGTACGGCGCCACCGGAAAGGTGCGCATGCTGCGCTACGACGACGGCAAGCAGAAGTGGGAGGAGCGCTGATGGGCGGCACGGCCGCCGGCGTTGGTTGCCCAAGGCTCGGCCAGCATGTGCGCGTCAATGTTCCGCCGCGCAGACTCCTAGCCCCCGCTCCGGCGCACGACCAGCCGCTGTGCCTCGTAGGTCTGCACCAGCGACAACGGGTTCGACCGCAGCAGATCCTCGGAGAAGGCTTCCGACAGCACGCTGCCGTCCATGTCGCGTCCGACCGGCAGGCCGGCCAGGTAGAGCACCGTCGGGACGATGTCGACCGCCAATGCGGAGCGGGGCTTCTCGTTGTGGACGACGCCGTTGCCATGGATGAGCACGAACCCATCGTCGGCGCTCGGATCGGCGGGATCGACGAAGTCGTGCAGCAGCGCATACGGCGTGGCCGGAAGCTGCGGCGGGACCGGGCCGGACGGCGAGACGACGACGATCATGTGATTCGGGTAGTCGCGCGCCAGCGATGCCAGCATCCGGTCGATCTGCTCGGCATAGGCGCGCAGCACCAGCCCCTTCACCGTCGAGCGCGCCGGCGGGTCGTTACTGAAGATGTGGATGGCGCGCTGGGCCTGCTCGAAGCCGCCAAGCGTGCAGACCGTGAGCGGAAAGACCGGAGCCGAGCTGCGGACGATCGCCATCGAGGTCAGATCGGCAGTCAGGCCGTTCACGATCCGCTGCCGGGCGTTGCCGGTACCGTTGAATCGCTGTGTCTCGGACTCCGGCGGCGCGGTCTCGAGCTTTGCAATTTCCGCGGCGAATTGCGGCGGAGCGACGTCGGCCGGATTGTGTGCCGGATTCTCGAAGTAGCGGTCCGTCACGACGCGCGCCGCACCGCTCGGTTCCGACCACGGCCAGCCGATCACGGCCGCGTGCAGGCCGAGGCGCTCGAAGAGAGTCCAGAGCGGAAGAGCCAGACCGGAGGGGAGCGGCGTCGAAACGCGCGACACCGGCGGAATCAGCCCCCAGGCCTTGAAGCCGACGCCGGCCGGAATGATCAGGAACCGCTCGCCGGCGCGGTTGAGCGGCGTCTGGTAACCAAGCCGGCCGGTCACCCCGTGCCGGAACGGCAGCTTCCCGGTCGCGACGGACGCCCACAGCGACTTGGGGCTGATGGTCGGGAACGGCTCGAGCCGCGTGAGGTAGCCGTGCGTCCTGGCCTGCTCGAAGAAGGGCAGCGAGCCTTCGCCGGCCAGAGTCAGGATCCAGTCGTACGGAAGATTGCGGATGGCCACCACGATGACCGGCCGCTGCCCCGCCACCGTTCCGATGTCCGCCACCACCACGGCGTGCTCCTCGGTGCGGTAGCTGTCGCGGCGCTGATAGAGGAAGAACGACGAGATCGCGATCACCACCACGCCGATGACGACGAGGATGCGCGAGGTCTTTCGGTCGGCGTTGCGCTCGGCGAGCCAGATCAGCAGCAACACGAACGACGTGGCGGTGATCAGGTTCGTCGCTTTCGACAACACCCGGATCGCGCCAATCGGCAAGTAGTTGTTGCGGAACACCTCCAGGTGCATCCAGTAGATCGCGGCGGCGAAGAACGCGGCCAGGACCACGAAGCCGAAGCCGTGTGGCCGGAAGGCGCCGTCCGTTTCCGGTTTGCCGAGGAGGCGGACGCGCAGCGCGCGAAGACCCCAGAGTGCCGATCCGAACAGCAGGCCGCAGATCAGACCGTAGATGACGGTGACCGTTGCGAGGCGACCGGGCGTGATGTCGATCTGCGGATTCAGAAAATAGAGAAGATTGGCGATGTAAAGGCCGAAGATCGCGCCCGCGAGCACGCGCTTGATGTACGCCCAGCGTATCGGCATGTCGGCGCGCGCAGTGTATCGCGCGGAGGGGCGGCATGATTACCGCCGAGCGCCTTCGGGGCGTTTGTTCGGTCGAGGAGACGTTCGCCCTCCTCCGCGACCTCGGCTACGAAATCTCGCCGATCGCCATCGCCGCCGCCGGCTGGCGCCGCGCCGGGATCGACATCCCGTGGAGCGAAAACGTCGCACTCCACCTCGCCGCGCGCACGCCGCAGCTCGATGTCTACGTCATCGCCGGTGACGAACTGCCGGACTCCGGCGCCATCACCGCGTTCCTCCGCTCGCTGGCCACGTACAACGCCCTGGTCAAGCCGGTCGCTCTCGGAGTAAGCGCGGGACGGCTGACGGTCCACGATCTCTCCGCTCGCCGCGAGCCGAGACGTCTCGACGTCGATCTCAATCATCCGACCGCACACGCGCTCGACCGCCTCAATCTTCTCGGCAGCGGCAGCGACCCGCAACGGATCTTCGATCGTGCGCTCGACCGCGAATCGCTCACGCGCCAGTTCTTCGAGCGCTTCCGGCGCGCCGTGCGCGAGGTCTCGCAGACGATCCGCGCCGCGGTGCCCGCGGAGCCGCAGGATGCAGCGGGCGGCCAGGCGTTGCTTCTCCTCTCCCGGCTTCTCTTTCTCTACTTCATCCAGCAGAAAGGGTGGCTGAACGGGGAGCGCCGCTTCCTCGTCGACCGCATCGAGGCCGCCGTACGCGATCGACGAGGCGTCTACACCACTCTCTACGAGCCCCTCTTCTTTGGATGTCTCAACACCGCCGCGCGCGACCGCGATCGCGTCGCGCGCCGGCTCGGCAGGATTCCGTATCTTAACGGCGGCCTCTTCGAGCCGTCAGCATTCGAAGAGCGCAATCCCGGGCTCACGCTACCTGACGATCTTCTCCAGCGCGTCGTCGAAGAGGTATTCGAGAGGTTCGCCTTCTCGATCGACGAATCCGACGCGGCCGGCGCGCATATCGATCCGGAGATGCTCGGCAAAGTCTTCGAGTCACTGATGAACACCGACGAGCGGCTATCGACGGGAAGCTTCTACACGCCGCGGGCGATCGTCGATGTCCTGGCCGCGCGCGCGATCGTCGCCTGGTTGAGCGATGGCGACGTCGAGACGGGCGAGGCGCTGGAGCGAATCCTCCGAGGAGAGGCCGGGCGGAGTCTTCGCAACGGCGAGGCGCTCGCGAGCCGGCTCGAATCGATCGCCATTCTCGATCCGGCCTGCGGCTCGGGCGCCTTTCTTCTTTCCGCATTGCGAATCATCGAGCGCCTGATGACCGCGCTGCATCCGAGCCCGCGGCCTGACCTTCGCCGCCGTATCGTGGAGCGTTCGCTCTATGGCGTCGATCTGAAGCCGGAAGCGGTACGCCTTTGCGAGCTGCGGCTCTGGCTGGCCATCGTGTCGCAGACGGACGAATCGATCGACGACATCGAACCGCTGCCGAACCTCGACCGCAACATCCTGCAGGGTAACTCGCTCCTCAGCCCGACCGACTTTCTCGGCGACAACCGCGCCGACATCTATCGCCAGTGGGTCTACGCGCTGCGCGCGCAGTCCGACCTGATCGAGCGTTATCGCAACGCTCCGCATCGCGAGCGCGCACAGGTGGCCCGGCTCATCCGCGCGAACGACGGCCGGCTGGCCAGCGAGCTCCTGGCCAAGGCCATCGATCTCGACGAGCTCGAGCAGGAACAGCTTTGTGCCCCGCAGCGCGACCTGTTCGGGCGCCTGCGCGAGATGAACATCGAGCGGGGCCGCGAGCTGCATGAGCGCATCGGCGCGAACCGCAGGATGCTCGAACGGATCGAAGACGGCCAGATCGGTTTCTTTTCCTTCGACGTTCACTTCGCGCATGTCATGGCCCGTGGCGGATTCGACGTCGTGATCGGCAATCCGCCGTGGGTGCGCAACAGCCGCATCGATCCGCGCGCGAAAAAGATGTACGCCGAGCGCTTCGCCCTCTTCCGAGGCGACGGTGCCCGCAATGCCGCATTTCATCAGCCGGACCTCTCCATCGCCTTCGTCGAAAGGGCTCTTTCGCTCGTCGCATCCGGCGGAGTGGTGTCGCTGCTCGTTCCTGCCAAGATCCTCAACTCCGGTTATGCGGCGCCGCTGCGAAGATACGTCGCTTCGGCGGCGAATATCATCGCGCTCGACGACTGGTCGTCCGATGCGAAACGGCACTTCGACGCCGACACGTTCCCTCTCGGCATCACGCTCGCGCAACGAAACGGCCGTCCGCGGCGAGCGCGCATCTCCATCACCTCGGATGGCGAATCGTTTTCTCTCCCGCCGGCTGCTTTGAGCCTCGGAGGCTCCGAGTGGTCGCTCCTCCCTCCCGACGTCCACGCGATCGTGGCGCGTATTCACGCCACGCACACGCCGCTGGCTGAAACTCTCGGCCGCACACCGGTGATGGGGGTGAAGACCGGCGACAACGGCGCCTTCTTTCTCGATGTGAAGCGCATTCGCGCGAAGGCGATCGAGACCACCGACGGCCTGCACATTCCGCTCACCGCCGTCTGCCGCTGCGTACGCGGCCGCGACGTACGCCGCTGGCAGGTTGCCGAGCCGGCCTGGATGCTCTGGCCGCCCCCCGGCGGATGGCGCAAACCACCCCGCTGGGTGGAGCAATTGGCCGAGGCACGCGGCGTGGAGGCAGGTGCATTGCGGCTGTCGTATGTCCGCCCGGAGCACGTCGGCATCAAGGTGGTGTGGAAGGATCTCTCCCGCGGTCTCAACGCCGCCGTGCTCGAAGGGACGTTACGCCTCGGCGATCGCGGCATTCCGCTCGTGCCGAATCAGACGCTTTACGCGCTCGATGCCGCGTCGTTCGAAGAGGCCTGCGTCCTGGCGGCGCTTCTGAACTCGACCATCGTCAACGTCCTGGCGATCGCCATCGCCGAGCGCGCCAAGGACTTCTACTTCCGCTACTTCGGCCGGACGATCGCACGCCTCCCGTTGCCGGCGGTCGCGCCCTCGAGCGAATCGTGGAGACTCCTGCTCCGGGCGGCACGCCGCGCGCGCCGGACCCCGGATGCGGCAGGCGATGCCATCGACGCGACCGTCGCCGCGCTCTACGGCGTCTCCTCGGACGAGCACGCGCGCCTCGCCTCCTTCCTTCGCAATCGGCTCGGCATGGGCGGCGATGCCTGACCTTGCGCGGCACCAGCGGGACGCCGTCGAGCGTGCGCTGGCCCTGATCGCCCGCCATGGAGGGGCGATCCTCGCTGACGACGTCGGCCTCGGTAAGTCGTACGTCGCGGCCAGCGTCGCCGCCGAATGGCAGCGCCGCGGGAGCGACGTCGAGATCGTCGTTCCCGCGTCGCTCACGGGTCAGTGGCGCGAGACGTTGCGTGAGTTCTGCGTCGATGCCCGCATCATCACGCACGATGCCCTGGCCACCGATCCGTCGCTTGGCGAGGGGAAGCGGTTCATCGTCATCGACGAGGCGCACGCCTTTCGCAATCGCCGGACGCAACGCTGGTCAGCCCTGGCCCGCCGTTCGATCGCATCGCGGCTGCTCCTGGTCACGGCGACGCCAATCTGCAACTCCGCCGACGACCTTCTCGCGCTCATCGCGCTCATCGCCGCCGACGATGCGCTGCGCTGTTCCGGCGTGGCCTCGATCGACGATGCCTTCGCCGTCCGCGACGGCCCTTCGCTCGACACCATCGTCCGCGAGCTCGTCATCCGGCGCGAGCGCGACGTTCTCCCGCCAGACTTGTCCTTCGGCACGCTCGATCGGCGGGTCATCCGGCATCCGATCGCCGAGGCACCGATCGACGCATTGCAGTTTCCGCTCAGCACCAGCGCCCCGCTGCTGCGCCAGTTTCTCTGGCGCCGGCTGGAGTCGAGTCCGGCCGCACTGCTCGAATCGGCGCGGCGGCAGCTTCGCTTCTACGAGCGCGTCGTCGAAAGCGGCCGCGCCCTTTCGCGCCGCGACTATCGAAACGCCTTCGCCGCCGAAGTGGATGCGGACGCGTTTCAGCAAATCCTCTTCTGGGATCTGGTCACGCCCGCGGATGGCCTCGATACGAACGCGATTCGTGACGAGATGGAGCGGCTGGCGGCCGTTCGCGTCGTCGTCGAGCGCGCCGAGGACACGAAGGCAGCGCTTCTCGATGCCGCGCTGACGGCCGAGCCAACGCTGATCTTCACCGGCGCGGCGGCGACGGCGCGCGCGTTGTCGAAACGGCTGCGTTGCAGCCTCGCCACAGCGCGCGACGGATGCGGCGCGATCGATGCCTTCCGCCACGGCCTGATCGATCGCCTGGTTGCCACCGACCTGGCCTCGGAAGGACTCAACCTGCAGCGGGCCGGCGTCGTCGTGCACTACGACATCCCCTGGAATCCGGTGAAGCTCGACCAGCGCAATGGCCGCGCCTACCGCATCGGTCAGAGGCGCGACGCCGTCCGCGCCATCTACTTCCTGCCCGAGCGGCGCAGCCGTGTCGTCGAAACGATCGCGTCGAAGAACCGCACGCGCCGCCGCATCCTCGGCACGCATCGGCGTCCGATCGAGATCGCCGCTCCGAATATGCTCGATCTTCCGCAACGGCTTCCCAGCGATTCTCCCGCTCTCGGCCTGATCCGCGCGTTGCGCGCCCACGGACTCACCCCTCCGCCCGCGCTCTTTCGCCGTCACCGCGCCGGCGTCGAGCAGTTGTTCGAGGAGATGGCGCACGAGTATCTCGACGGCAGCCGGCTGTCGGAATTGGAGAAGGTGCTGGAGAGGGAGAGGGTGGTGACGTCGGAACGGCGCGCGTAGCCCCGGAGCGCTGGCGTCTCGCCGGCTGGCCCGGCGGGAGCCTGCCCTGAGCGGAGTCGAAGGGTCCCGCCGCCGGCCCGGCAAGACTCCAGACTTGGACCTGTAACCCACATCAGCGGCGAGACGCCGCTGAGCCAGCCGGCGAGACGCCAGCGCTCCTGGCGCTTGGCGCTACGCGCTTC
The DNA here is from genome assembly GCA_017883235.1 of Thermoanaerobaculia bacterium. Lineage (GTDB taxonomy): Bacteria > Acidobacteriota > Thermoanaerobaculia > Gp7-AA8 > Gp7-AA8 > JADGNZ01. The sequence continues at coordinate 108,223 of JADGNY010000003.1, forward strand.
CGGGGCGTTCCGCCTCCCGCGCCGCGTCATTCCGTCCTCCCCTCCGGGTCATTCTGACCCGCAAAACGGCGCGTTCCCCCTGAAAACCGATGGCACCACGCTTGTTCTAGTCCCTCCCCGAAAAGGAGACATACCCATGAAGAAAACAGGTATCGCGATACTGGCACTTTTGATGGCGGCGACGTTTGCCGTCGCGGATAACCATCCGGGCGGCCCGGGACCGGGAGCACCAGGAGGATACGAAGGCGGCGGCGGATATCTCGACGTCGCGTCGGACGGCACTGTCATCATCACGCGTGCAGCCGCCAGCAGCACGCACGCCAACCCGGTGGCCGAGCTCGTGGCCATCCGCAACGGAGCCATCGCCTGGACGGCGACGCTCCCCTCGCCGCGCACCGAGACCGAGATCTCCGGCGCGCAGGTGATCGAGGTAAGCGAACCGAAACCGGCTGCAGGCGCCATGCCGTCGACCACGCTGACGGCGCTTTCGATCTCGAACGGCACCCAGGCCTGGACGCTCAACATCACCGGACGCGTCAATAACCTGACGCCATTCAGCGGAGGCACCTATGCCGTCGTACTCATTCCGGCTGCGACCTCGGGTGGGACGCCCACCCGGAACCTCGTTGCGATCAGCAGCAGCGGTGTCGTTCTTTCCACCGTGGCTTTCTGATCCATTTCCTTCTCTGTCGGGGCGGCGGCGCGTGGCCGCCGCCCATTTCGATTCGCGTCGGGAGCCTACATGCACATCCTCCACATGCCTTCGTGGTACAGCACCTCCGACAAACCGTGGCGCGGCATGTTCGTGCGCGACCAGGCGCTGGCGCTGCACGCGGCCGGAGTGCAGAACGGCATCGCCTTCGTGGAGCGCCGCGGCCTTTCGCGCTTCAACGGACTCAACCTCGCGGTCAGCCACTGGCAGACCGAGGCCCGTGAGGAAGACGACATCCCGACGATCCGGATGAAAACAGGCATGAACATCAGGAGGTGGCGTAATGCCCCGACCCCCAAGTTATCCACTGCCGCTGGTTGCAGGATTGCGCCGGCCGTCGTCGCTTCGTTGCGATTCATGCTTCCACATCGGCGCTGCCGTCCGCGTCAGCAGCCAGTTGCTCTGCGGTGAGTGCTTCTTCGAAATCTCCGCGAGCGAGGAAGCGAAGAGGCTGGGTACAATGGATCAGAGAATGGAAACGGAGGAGGCGTACGATCACGTTGCGTGATCGCGATTCTTCTCCTCGGCATCATCGTCCCCGCCGCGCTTCTGGTCGCCGCCGTGCGCCGCTGGATCGTTCCTGTGCCGTGGCGCACGGCGCTGCTGTTCCTGATCTTGACGCTGGGATTCCTGCACGGTGCGGTCTTCACCACGAAGCTGCCGGTACCGGTCGATGAAGCGGCGCGCGGCTATCCGTGGCACGGCGTCGTCGGTGACGTCGATGCGCGCAATCCACTGACGAACGATACCGTCAAGCTGTTTCTCCCGTGGATGCAGGTAGCGCGCGAAGAGCTGGTGCACGGGCGCGCGCCGCTCTGGAACCGTTACTCGTTCGCCGGCTATCCGTTGCTGGCAAACGGCGAATCGGCTCCCTTCTCGCCGCTTTTTCTGGCCACGCTCTTCGTCCCGCTGCCGAAACAGATCGTGGCGATGGCAGCGCTCAAGATTTTCGCGGCGCTTCTATTCACATGGCTATTTCTGAAACGCGAGCAAGCCAGCGATGCCGCGGCTACGTTCGGTGCCGTCGTCTTCGCCTTCTCGACCGTGATGACGGTCTTTCTCTACTACTCGACCGCGTCCGTCGTGGCCTTCCTTCCCGCCGCCGCCTTCGTGCTGCTTCACGCGATGGACAAACAGACGAAGGCCAGCATTGTGCTGGTGGCGATCATCATCGCCACGCTGCTTGCGAACGGCCATCCGGAGAGTGTGTTGCACATTGGCATCGGATGCGGCGGGATCCTCGTGGTGGAGTGGTTGCGGGGTCTCGGGGTTGCGCGGTCTCGCGGTAACAACGAGGTCAAGGCGCCGCGAGACCCCGCAACCGCGAGACCGCACAACCGCCTTATCGCACCGCTGATCGGGGTCGCGCTCGGCCTCGCCCTCGGTGCGCCAACCTGGGTCCCGGTGCTCGAGCAAGTCCGGATCAGCGAACGGTTCGCGACGTTGCGGGCGATGCCGCATCCCGGACCGTTGCCGCTCACCGCGGCATGGGGCTTCATCAGTCCGAACGGCTTCGGCAATCCGCTCCGCCACAACTGGTCGTGGATGGGCCAACTACACGAGCGTCGCCATCTCGTACGCCGGTCTGCTGCCGCTGGCGCTCTTCCTCGCCGCCGTGATCTCCCGCCGGACCGCCGCACACGAGCGATTGCTCATCGTCATGGGGGCGGTCTTTTTTCTGGTAGCGATGGACTGGAGCGTCGCCGGACACGCGCTCAACGCCATCCCGCCGTTCGACATCGTGGCGAATGACAAGCTGCGTTTTGTCTCCATTTTCCTGCTGGCGGTGGTCACGGCGAAATGGTTGGACGCGCCGGCGGACGACGCGGCAAACGTCTGGATTGCATCATTCGCCGTCATCTTTCTCGCCCTCTACGTCTACACCGTCCGTTTCCATCTCATGCGCCCGATCGATCTCCTCGGCATCGCCGCGATCGGCATCTTCCTGTTCCTCCCGAAACGATTCCGGGCATGGGGCGCGGCCGCGCTGGCATGCGTGGAACTCTTCGCCTTCAACGCCGGATTCAACGCCCTCGTCGATGCGAAATACTTTCGTCCGCCGCTGCCGATCGTCGAGGCATTGCACGCACACGAGCCGCACGAGCCGTTCCGCGTGGCGGGTCTGAACTGGACTTTCCTGCCGAACGCCTCCGCGCAGTACGGACTCGAAGACGTCCGCGGCAGCGACCCTATGGCGTTCGCCGACTACGACCGATTCCTGCAACGCTTCACGATCGCCGAAAGCGGCTCGTGGGTGCGCCGCATCATCGATGCGAACCGGCCCGAGCTCGACTTTCTCAACGTCCGCTTCCTCATCGCCGAACCGGATGGAATGCCCGGCGGACGCTGGCGCCTCATCTACAGCGGCTCCGACGGAACACTCTGGGAGAACCCCACTTCCCTCCCGCGTTTCTTCGCACGCGCGGCGAGCGTACGCAATATCCGGAACCCCGCGCCGGCAGAATTCACGATGACCGTCGTTTCATCCGCACCAACACTCGTCGAATCGAGCGAGCCACTCGGGCCCGGACGGCGTGTTTACGTCAACGGTCACCGCGTTTCGCTACACCACATCGACGACGCATTCATCGGCTTCGAGGTGCCGGCGGGAGTGTCTGATGTACGCGTCGTCTATCGCCCTGTCAGCTTCTACGTTTCGTGCGTAATCGCGCTGCTGGCGATCATCGGGATGGCGGTCATTCCCAAAGGCACAGACAAGAGTGTCTATGCCACATTCGACTCGTCAGGATTCCAAACCTCTGCAAATACCAGCGGCTAATGTGGCACAGACACTCTTGTCTGTGCCGTGTGACGTCTACCGATCCACCCACCCCATCGCTCGTTCGTTGTAGCGCGGTCCGGCAATTGCCTCGGGACGCAATGCATCATCGAGACGCCCCATGTCATCGGCGCTCAACGTGATCGACGCCGCACCAACGTTCTCCTCCAGATACTTCCTCCGCTTCGTGCCGGGGATGGGGACGATGTCGTCGCCTTTGTGCAGCAGCCAGGCGAGCGCAATCTGCGCGGGCGTGGCGTTGTGCTTTGTTGCAACCTCGCGGACAACCGACGCCGCGCGCATGTTGGCGTCGAAGTTCTCTCCCTGAAACCGCGGATCGCCGCGGCGGAAATCGCCCTCGGGGTACTCCTCGGCGCGCTTCACGCTCCCCGCCAGAAAACCGCGGCCGAGGGGACTGAACGGCACCAGACCGATTCCGAGCTCGCGCAGAAGAGGGATGATGCGCGGCTCGAGGTTGCGCTCCCACAGCGAATACTCGCTCTGCAGCGCCGTGATCGGATGCACCGCATGCGCGCGGCGGATCGTTTGCTCGCCCGCCTCGGAAAGCCCGAGGTAACGAACCTTCCCCTCGCGCACGAGGTCGGACATCGTGCCGACGACCACTTCGATCGGAACCTCGGGATCGACGCGGTGCTGGTAGAGAAGATCGATGTGATCGGTGGCCAGCCGCTTCAGCGATCCTTCCACCGCCTGACGAACGTGCTTGCTGTCCAGCCCGGTCATCTTTCCGTCTTCGATCTTCCAGCCGAACTTGGTGGCGATGATGACTTTGTCCCGCTTTCCGCGCAGGGCCCGGCCGACCAGCTCTTCGTTGGCGTAGGGTCCATACACCTCGGCCGTGTCGAAAAAGTCGATCCCCATCTCCAGTGCGCGATCGATCGTTGCCAGCGATTCCTGCTCGTCCGCCGGACCATACGACTGGCTCATTCCCATGCAGCCGAGACCTTCGGCGGAGACGACGAGACCCTGGGATCCAAGAGTGCGTTTGTTCATGGCGTAACGCTACTATGCGTGTGACATCTAATACTCCAGCGCAATCGCCGGCGTCCCCACTTCTTTCCCATCCGCCTCGGCGTGCGGGTAGATGAAGTAGTTGAGCGGCTCGGCGGTGTGCGGCGTCAGCACGAGATCGCGTCCCATCGTGAACTGTACGCGGTCGGGATCGAGGTTGCCGAAGAGGTAGGCTCGGCGCGCGGGATCGGCCGACTTCGAAGCCTCGGAGGGATCGACCGGAATCCAGCCCTTGCCCTTCACGTAGAACTCCGCCCAGCAGTGATAACCGGTCACGGTGCCGTGATCCGCCGCCATCGGAAAACCGATGACGAAACGCGCCGGGATTCCTTTCGCCCGCGCCATCGACATGAACAGCGAATGGAAATCGGTGCAGTTGCCGGCTTTGATGTCGCAGGCGCGCTCGGTATCGCCATGGCCCCAGCCCGGAATGGTCTTGTCGTACTTCATCGTGGCAAGTAGGTAGTCGTAGATGGCGTGTGCCTGCTCGGCCGGCGTGGTCTTCCCGGCCGTCACCTCGTTCGCCAGCTTCTTCACGCGCGGTGAGAGAGTCACGAGTTTGTCGGCCTTCAGCGCGCGCGTCAGCTCCGCCCGCGATGCCTGCGTTTCCGCTAGCTTCGCCGTCGTTACTTCGCTGCGGGTTCCGCGGAAATGCACCTTCACGACAAAATCACCCGCATGCGGATTGGCGATCGTCGCGTAAGCGTAGCGGTCGCCGAACTCGCCCTCGGACGTTTCCGTCCATCGCTGCGGCGATTCGATCCGGACATCGCTGATGGTCTGCCCGCCGCGGCTGACGGGCAACGGAATCCAGACAGTCATCTCTTTCAAACCGGCGGGGACGTCTTTGACCGTGGCGACGTAGGTGGCTTCGAACGACCTGCTGTCCGAGGCGAAGAGAGGAAAAGCGGCGGCGGCGAGGAGGAGGAAAAGGAGGCGGCGTGTCATGGCGCGAATTGTATCGAATCAATGATTTGCAAGCAGCCCCTTGACAATCGGACGATTGGACTCCAATGTTCCTACTCCATCTCTAAGTCAGGAGCCCAGCCATTCTAAGCGTTGACCAACTTCCCGACAGCCGCCGGGCGATCCTGCTGGCTCTCAAGCGCCAGGGTCCGTCCACCATCGCGCAGCTCGCCTATCAGTTGCAGCTCACCGGCGAAGCGGTGCGTCAGCAGCTTTTGCAGCTCCAGCGCGAAGGGTGGATCGAGTCGCGCGTCGCGCGCGGCGACGAGCGCGGACGCACCGGCCGCCCGGCCACGCGCTACAACCTCACCGAGGCCGGTGACCACCTCTTTCCGAAAAGCTATGACCTCCTCAACGTCGCCGTCATCGACGCTGTTGCCGAGGAGCTCGGGCCCGATGCCGCGGTGCGCGTGCTGAAGCGCGTCTGCGACGACCGCGTGTCGATGGAAGGAAAGACCCTCCAGGGAATGCCGCTGGAAAACAAAGTGGAGGCGCTCAAAGGTCTCTACGCATCGGCCGACCCGTACATGACCAGCGAGAAAGTCGACGACGGTTTCCTCCTCGTCGAGCGCAACTGCCCCTTCTTCACCACCGCCATGCGCCGCCCGGCGCTCTGCAGCGTCTCCGTCAACGCTCTCACGCGCCTCCTCGGCGTACGCGTCGAGCGCGATGAGACCTTCCAGTCCGGCGCCGGCCGCTGCGTCTTCCACGTCTACGCCAACGAGCCGATCGACGCCACGAAGTGGGAGTTCACGATGGAGAACGAGCTGCCGCACCACGAGGGAACGTAGATCCCATCCCCGAACAGAGCGACAAAATGTGGGATCGCTCTCGCGCGCTACGGCGGTAGCTCCCAAGCATCGGTTTCGAGGTAGCGAGGGTCAAGTACAGACCACGTAAGCATCAAACCGAAGCTCGCGAGGGTCGAAACGAAAGCTCACGTGCATCAAAACGAAGCCTCGCGGGGGTCGAAACGATGCTCGCGTACATCAAAACGAGGCCTCTCGATGGTCGAAACGATGCTCGCGAGGATCGAAATGAAGCTCTCGAGGGTCGAAAACGATGCTCGAGAGGGTCGAAATGAAGCTTGCGATGGTCGAAGACGTTGCTCCCGAGGATCGAAATGATGCTCGCGTACATCGAAACGAAGCTCGCGAGGGCGGGCGAGCTGCAGCATCGATCTCTCTACGCGACCCACACCGTCTTCACATTCACGAACTCGCGAATCCCGTATGCCCCCAACTCCCGCCCGAAGCCGGAGCGTTTCGTACCGCCGAATCCAACGGATCGCCGACCCTCAGCGACTCCATCGTCCAGTGCAGCTACTCCGAACGAGCCTGGAGCCGATCCGCCCAATATGTCGGCCGCCTGCTTTGATGCGCCACGGCAAGGATGAAAAGCTCGTTCTCATCCACGACGTACATGAGACTGTAGGGAAAGCGGACAAGGAGTTTCGCCCGCACACCAAGATCGACGATAGGCGCGATCTCGGGATACTCCTCGATGTTGCGCGTTGCCGATTTCACTTCCGCGAGGAAGCGGTCGCCCAATCCGAGGGCTTTACCGTCATAGTAGGCAACCGCTTCCGTGAGCTCCGCATCGGCGGCGTCGTGGAAGCGAGATTTCATCTACGCAGCCGCCCGTCCAATCTCGCGAAAAGCTCCTCGGAGGTGATGGATCTCGAAGTTCCTGCCTTCAACTGTTGGTAGCGACGCGCAGCCTCGTCTACCCACAAACGCTCGTATTCCTCCGGAGCTAAATCGTCGAGACTGTCGAGTAGGCGCTTCGCCAGCGCGGCACGCGATTCGAGGCTCAGGCCCAACGCTTCCGATGCCAGATCTTCCAACGTGCGTTCCATGCGTAAGGATCTTACAGCGATCAGCGCCTTGCCAGGAAGGTCAGGCCCGCGCAAGCGCGCCACCGCGAGCTTTGTCGTAACGCATGTTGGCGTTATCCCACCCACACCGTTTTCACATTCACGAACTCGCGAATCCCGTATGCCCCCAACTCCCGCCCAAACCCTGAGTGCTTCGTGCCCCCGAACGGGACGCGCGGGTCGGAGGCGACCATGGCATTGATGAAGACCTGGCCGGTTTCGATGCCGTCGATGAAGCGGTCGGCTTCGGCTCGGTCGTTCGTCCAGACCGAGGCGCCGAGGCCGAAGGGGGTGTCGTTCGCGACGGCGATGGCTTCGTCGACATCCTTCACGCGGAAGAGCGACGCAACCGGGCCGAATGTCTCCTCATGCGCGGCCGGTGCGTGCGGCGGAATGCGCGCGAGTACCGTCGGCGCGTAGTAGTTGCCGTCGCGTCTGCCGCCGGTCAGCAATTGCGCGCCGGCGGCCACTGAGTCGCGCACCTGTTTCTCGATGTCGCTGGCGATCCGCGGGGTCGCCAGCGGGCCGACATCGGTCGACTCATCCATCGGATCGCCGACCTTCAGCGCCTCCATCGCCGCCACGAAGCGTTTCTCGAAGACGTCACCGATCGATTCGTGGACGATGAAGCGTTTCGCCGCGATGCATGACTGGCCGTTGTTGACGATTCGGGCCTTGACCGCCGTTGTCACGGCGTCGTCGAGCGATGCCGACGGCATGACGATGAACGGATCGCTGCCGCCCAGCTCGAGGACGGCCTTCTTGATGTGCTTCGCGGCGATCGATGCCACGCTTGCGCCGGCCGGCTCGCTGCCGGTCAGCGTCACCGCCTTCACCCGCGGGTCGGCGATGACGCGCTCGACCTGCTCGGAGCCGATCAGCAGCGTCTGGAACTCATGATCGGCGAAACCGGCATCGCGAAAGACTTCCTCGATCGCCAGGGCGCATTGCGGCACATTCGAGGCGTGCTTGAGCAGCGCCACATTGCCGGCCATCAACGCCGGCGCGGCGAAGCGGAAGACCTGCCAGAAGGGAAAGTTCCATGGCATCACGGCCAGAATCGTCCCCATCGGCTCGTAGCGGATGAATGTCTCCTGTGCCTCGGTTTTCACATGCTCATCGGCCAGGTAACCCTCGGCATGCTCGGCGTAGTAGCGGCAGGTGCTGGCGCACTTCGCGACCTCGGCGACGGCGGCTTTGACCGGCTTGCCCATCTCCATCGTGATGAGCCGTCCAAGCTCGCCCTGCCGTTTTTCCAGGATCTCCGCGGTCTTCTGCATCCGAATCCCGCGCTCACGAAAACCACGCGCACGGTTTACACGCAGAGCACGCTCGGAGCGGGCAATTGCCGCATCGATCGCGGCATCATGCAGCGCTTCGAAAGTCCTGAGCACCTCGCCAGTCGCCGGATTCACTGATGCAATCGCCATCGTCGAAAACCTCTGTTATCCTCCGCTCATTCGTCCTGGATTGCAGTTCCAATCAACCCTCATGCAAGGAGTCTCCATGAGACACGCGAAGCATATGCGCTTCCTGTTTGCGATAGCTCTGCTCATCGCCATCGTGCCGTTTTCCGCGTTCGCGCAAAGCAGTAATGGTTTCATCTCGGGCACCGTGACCGATGCCTCCGGCGGCGCCTTGCCGGGCGTCACCATCACCGCTCTCAACACGGCCACCGGCCTTTCGCGCACCGCGGTGTCGACTTCGGCCGGACACTACGACATCCCGCTGCTGCCGCCGGGCGTCTACTCGGTGTCGAGCGAGCTGTCGGGCTTCCAGCCGGTCAAGTACGGCCGGATCGTCGTCAACGTCGGCAGCGATTCGGCGGTCAACTTCTCGCTGAAGCAGGGCGTGAGCGAAACGGTCACGGTCACGGCCGCGGCACCGCTCGTCGACACCACCCGTTCCGAGGTCAGCTCGGTGGTCAATGAGAAAGCGATCGACAACCTGCCGACGAACGGCCGCAACTTCATCGACTTCGTTCTGACCACCCCCGGCGTCGTGCGCGACGTCCGGCTCGGGGATATCAGCTTCGCCGGCCAGCGCGGCACGCTCAATTCGCTCGTCATCGACGGCGCGAACAACGACAACACCTTCTTCGGCCAGGCACTCGGACGCACCGGCTCGGGCCGTGCACCGTATCAGTTCTCGCAGGACGCGGTGAAGGAGTTCCAGGTCAACACCAACTCCTACTCGGCCGAGTACGGCCGCGCCGGCGGCGCCGTCATCAACGTGGTCACCAAGTCGGGCACGAACGAGTTCCACGGCACGGCCTTCGACTTCCTTCGCGACCGCCGCTACAACGCCAACGACTTCATCAACACCATTCAGACGCCGCCGCGCGCGAAGGGGCCGTACCACTTCGATCAATACGGCTTCAGCGTCGGCGGTCCGATCGTGCAGGAGAAGCATTTCTTCTTCGCCAACTACGACGGCCAACGCAACTCCATCGACAACCCGATCCTCCTCGGCGTCGCCGCGGCGCAGGTACCGGCCGACCCGGCATCGCAAGCCGGTTTTCAGAAAGTCCTGGCACAGGCCGGCACCTATCAGAAGACACAGAACCAGGACGTCTTTCTGCTCAAGACCGACCACGAGCTCTTCAAGAACGATCACCTCTCGTTGCGTTACAACCGGCAGCGGTTCACCGGCGGCAATTTCGAGAATGGCAACTCCTCGAACGCTCTTGGGCACACGGGTGATTCGCTCGTTCAAACCGACACGCTTTCCTTCTCGAATTCGACGATCCTGACCAGCTCACTCTTCAACGAAGTGCGCGGGCAGTACGCGAAAGACAGCGAGCCGGGCAAGGCCAACAGCGCCGATCCGGAAGCGCAGATCAACCAGAACTCGATCCGCGTGCTCAACATCGGACGCAACACGTTCAGCCCACGCGAGACGACCATCAAGCGCCACCAGATCGCCGACACGCTGACCGACGTCATGGGCAGCCACGCCGTGAAGGCCGGGTTCGACGTCAACCAGGACAAGATCCTCAACTTCTTCCCGGGCAACTTCTTCGGGTCGTATGTGTTCAACAGCCTGGCCGACTTCCAGAACGGGATCGCCGCCAGCTACCTTCAGGCTTTTGCCGGCCCGGGCACGTCGGGAGCGACCACCCATCCCGACATGACCGAGTACGCCGCCTTCGTTCACGACGAATGGCAGGCGCGTCCGACGCTGACGATCAACGCCGGTCTTCGCTACGATTTCCAGAAGATCGCGCAGCCGTCGGTGGAGAATCCTGACGCGCAGCTCCTGGCCGCGGGACTCAATACGAACAAGGTCCCTGAGGATCACAACAACATCGCGCCGCGCCTCGGATTTGCCTGGACGCCGAACACGGCCGACCGTACCGTCGTCCGCGGCGGCTACGGCATCTTCTACGGCCGCACGCCGGCCATCATGATCGGCACCGCGCACTCGAACAACGGCATCAACGTGCAGACGCTCAACTTCACCGGCGCGCTGATTCCGACCTATCCGAACATCTACAATTCGATCCCGACCGGTGTCACGCTGCCGAAGCCGACGATCTTCGTCTTCGCTCCGAACTTCCAGAATCCGAAAGTGCAGCAGGCCAGTCTCGGTGTCGAGCGCGCCCTGAGCGATGACTTCGCCTTCTCGGTCACGTACCAGTACGTGAAGGGCTCCGACCTTCCGCGCACGATCGACATCAACGTCTCCAATCCCACCACTGTCACGGTCCCCGTCTTCAGCGCGTTGACCGGGACACAGCTTGGAACGACGAGCTTCACCCGCTACACAGGCCATCCATTCACGAACTTCGCGCGCATCCTCGAGTTCCAATCGAGCGCCAACTCGCTGTACCACGGCGTGACCTTCGACCTGCAGAAGCGCTTCTCCAACAACTGGCAGATGCGCGTGGCCTACACGTACTCGAAGGTCAAAGACGACCGGCCGGACGCCACCGCCGTCGTACCGGGCACCGACGATCCGAAGTACGCGCAGGACCCGCTCAACCTCCACGGCGATTGGGCGCCGGGCGACAACGATGTCCCCCATCGTGTCGTTCTCAGCGGCGTCTGGAGCCTCGATTCGTACTCCTCGAAGATGGAGGGTATGAGCCGCGCCCTCCTCGGTGGCTGGACGATCAGCGGTATCGCTTCCTACCAGTCGGGCCAGCCCTACAGCGCCGTGACGAACGCCGATCTGAACAACGACGGCAATACGCGCAACGACCGCGGGCCCGGCTTTCCGCGCAACTCGTTCCGCCTGCCGAGCCAGTTCTCGATCGATCCGCGCGTGACGAAAGACATCGGTCTTTACGCCGGCGCCCGTATGCAGCTCATCGCCGAGGCCTTCAACCTTCTCAACCGCAGCAACGTCAACGGCGTCCGCACCACGCTCTACGCCGTGACCAGCACCGCCGGCGTCCCCACGAAGGTCACGCTCCAGAACAACGTGAATCCCTTCGGCCAGCCGACCTCATCGTTCGGCCCGCGCATCCTCCAGTTCGCGGCCAAGGTCACGTTCTAAGACGACCTCTCACCATTGATTCAAGGCCGCCGGTTTTCGGCGGCCTTTTTTTTCGTGTCATCCTTCGCGCGTACGGAGGTACTCGTGCCCGCAGAAAAGAAAGGTCTGCTTCGGATCGTGCTGATCGTGATCGTCGTCGCGATCGCCGGAGCAGCCGCGCTGCTCTACTTCTACGAATCGCGCAAGCCGCAGGAGATCGTCCTCAGCGGAACCCTCGAGGCGCGGACGGTCAATGTCGGATCGCTCGTCGGCGGCCGGGTATCGAAGGCGCTCATCGATGAAGGGGTGCACGTCGACACCGGGCAGTTGCTGGTAAGTCTCGAGACCGAAACGATCGACAGGCAGATCAACGAACAGCGTGCCGCCATCGCCGCCTCCAAGGCAGCGCAGGCGAAGGCGATCGCCGGACCACGGCCGGAGGAGATCGCCAAAGCAGCGGCGATTGCCAGCAACGACGAGGTCGATCGACGCCGCTGGGAGCGTCTCTACCGCGAAGGCATCGTGGCGAAAGAGATGGCCGAGGATGCCGCGACCAAGTCGAAGACGTCGGCTGACGATCTCCGCATCCTGCAAAAGGGAACGCGCAAGGAAGATATCGATGCCGCCCGCGCCGAGGTCGAAGCACAGCAGCGGCGGCTCGACACCCTGATGAAACAGCGCGCCGAGACCGACGTCGTCTCGACCGTCGGCGGCGTCGTGCAGTCGTTCGGCCTGCGTCCGGGAGACATCGTCGCTCCGAATCAGACCGTCGCCGAGATCCTTGAATCGAGCCAGCTCTGGGTTCGCGTCTACGTCCCGGAAACGGAGCTCGGCCTCGTCGCCGTGGGTCAGCCGGTGCGCGTGCACATCGATACGTTTCCGAACGATTCGTTCGCCGGACACATCGCCTCGGTCAGCAACCAGGGGGAGTACACCCCGCGCAATGTGCAAACGCGCGCGCAACGCGCCGAGGAGGTTTACGGCGTGAAAGTGCTCGTCGATCCGAATCCGAAACTGAAGGCAGGCATGGCCGCGTCGGTCGACCTCGGCGTGAAAGGGCGGCCGGATTGAGCGACGACGCCGGCATCGACGTGCGGGGCGTCTCGAAAGACTTCGGAACGTTCCGGGCACTCGACAACATCACGCTGCAGGTTCCACGCGGCGAGATCTTCGGACTCCTCGGCCCGAACGGCTCCGGCAAATCGACGCTGATCCGCATCCTGTGCGGCCTGTTGGTGCCGACCGAAGGGCACGCCACCGTCGATGGCTACGACGTCGAGAAAGAAGGAGAGCTCGTCCGACAGCACATCGGTTACGTCTCCCAGGCCTTCTCCCTCTACCGCGATCTCACCGTTCAGGAGAACCTCGACTTTTTCAGTGCCATTTACCGATTGAAAGGTGCCGAGAGGAAGGAACGGATCAACTGGGCGGTCAACCTTACCCACATCGGCCCGTACCGCGACCGCCTCGCCGGCGCGCTCTCCGGCGGCTGGAAGCAGCGCCTCGCGCTCGCCGCCGCGCTCATGCATCAGCCGCGCGTCATCTTTCTCGACGAGCCGACCGCCGGCATCGATCCCGTGGCCCGCCGCGAACTGTGGGATCTTCTCTTCGAGCTTGCCGGCAGCGGCGTGACGATGTTCGTGACCACGCATTACATGGACGAAGCGGAGCGTTGCGCCTCCGTGGCCTACCTCTACATGGCCCACCTCATCGTCGTCGGCCGCCCCGACGTGCTCAAAGAGTTGCCGGAGGTCACGCCCGAGGGAACCCGGCGCGTCGAGGCAGTCTCGAGCGAAGGGGTGGCGCGGCTGATGACCAGCGCGCGCACGCTGCCGTACGTCCGGGCCGCCACCATCTTCGGAACGTCGCTGCATCTTCTGATCGACGATGGCGTCTCCAACGACAAGCTCAAAGGCGATCTGGAAGCCTTCCGCCTCGGCAACGTGGCGGTCAGTCCGATCGAGCCGTCGCTGGAAGACGTCTTCGTCCGCCTCACCGAAACGCGCGGCAAGGAAGTCGAGGCCTCGCTGTGAACGGCTTCGCCGCGATGTTCCGCAAAGAGCTGACGCAGATGCTGCGCGACCGCGGCACGCTATTCTTCGCCATCGCCGTCCCTGTGTTCGAGCTGATCCTCTTCGGCGTCATCGACATGAACGCGAAGAACATCCCCACCGTCGTCTTCGATCAGAGCCGCTCGCAGGAGAGCCGGCGGCTGATCGAACAGTTTGGCAACACCTCCTATCTGCGGGTGGTCACGCTCGTCAGCTCGCGGGCCGAATTGCAGCATCAGATCGTGGCCGGGCACGCGCAGGTGGCCATCGAGATTCCACCCGACTACGCGCGCAACATCGCCGCGAGACGGCAGGCCGACGTCCTGATCATGATCGACGGCTCGGATTCCAGCATCGCCACGCAGGCGCTCTCCGCGGCCAACGGCGTCATCCTCTCCAACTCGATCAACGCGCTGATGGAGAAGAGCGCGCAGCCGCTGATCGAAGCGCATCCGGTGATGATGTTCAACCCCGACATGCGCAGCGCCAACCTGCTCATCCCGGGCCTCATCTCCATCCTGCTGACGTTTTCCGGAACGATCCTCTCCTCGTTCGCCATCGTGAAGGAGCGCGAGCGCGGCACGCTCGAGCAGCTCATGGTCACGCCGGTCTCGCCGCTCGCCGTCGTCATCGGCAAGCTGCTCCCCTACCTCGGCCTGGCGTACGTCCAACTGCTGATGATCCTTTTTCTCATGCGCGTCCTCTTCCTCGTTCCCATCCACGGCAGCCTGACGCTGCTGCTGGTCCTCTCGCCGGTCTACCTTCTCTCGCTGCTCTCCGCCGGCCTGCTCGTCTCCTCGCGCGCCAAAACGCAGATGGAAGCGATGCAGCGGTCGATGGGGATCATGCTGCCGTCCGTTCTCCTCTCCGGCTACATCTTCCCGATCGCGTCATTGCCGCTTCCGTTGCGCGTGGTGTCGTATCTGCTTCCCGCGACGCACTTCATCAGGATCGCAAGAGGGATCGTGATCCGAGGCGCCACGTTCTTCGATCTCTGGGAACCAGTGGCGGCGCTGCTGGTCATCTCCGCCGTGCTAATCGCCGCCAGCGCACGGGCATTTCAGAAAACCGTGACCTAGCCGGCAGGGACCAATGTGGCACAGACACTCTTGTCTGTGCCCCGGCCGCCGCAGTCTGAGGGCTTGCGATTTAAGTCGTGGCGAGAGCCGGCACAGACAAGAGTGTCGGTGCCACATTGATGGCGATAAACTTGCGGATCATGTTTGCGCTCAACCAATACACGATTCTCGCCTTGCGCATCCTCGCCGGCCTGATCTTCGTCTGGAGCGGCTTCGGCCACGCCCGCGATCCGGAGGGGAGCTCGAAAGACCTCGGACTGCCGAAGCCGATCGTTCTGCTCGTCGGCATCGTCGAGTTGCTGGCCGGACTCGGCATCGCCGGCGGCCTGCTGACCCGGCTCTCCGCGGTCGGACTGATGATCGTCATGCTCGGAGCCATGCATCGCAAAGCCCTCGTCTGGCATTCGGGATTCTGGGGAAAGGGCTCGCAGGGCTGGCACTACGACCTGCTGCTCTTTCTCATCGCCCTTCTCGTTTTCGCCACGAATGGCGGCGAATGGACGATCGACCGGCTGCTGTTCGGTGCACAGGCTGCAAGCTCGTACATTTTCTGAGGGATCCGATGAACGTCAAAGAAGTCGTCCCGTTCCTCCACGTCTCCTCAATGGAACGCTCCATCAAGTTTTACGTCGACGGCCTCGGCTTCGCGTTCCGGCACAAGTGGACACCTGACGGCCAACTCCGCTGGTGCTGGCTCATCCTTGGCGGCGCGTCACTGATGCTGCAGGAGTTCGCGAAAGCGCCACCCGCGAACGCTGGCCAGGGCATCACGCTCAACTTCCAGTGCGTCGACGCCATCGCTCTCTACCACGAGTTCCGTTCCCGCGGCCTGAACCCTTCGGAACCCGAAGTTGGCAACGGCCTCTGGGTCACCCAAGTCAACGACCCCGACGGCTTCAAACTCTTCTTCGCGAGTCCGACGGATGTGCCGGAGGATACGAAGCTATCGGAGATCCCGCGCGCATGATCCGCGGTACCACCGCCGCAAGCACGGCCTGCTAGGATAGCTGCGTGTTTTCTGTCGAAGAGATTTCCACGGATCAACGCGACCTGGTTCTGGCGTTGCCGGAGGGCCACTTCCACGATCTCAAGTCGAAGGATATTGCTCCTTCGAAGCTTACGAAGACGATCTCGGCGTTCGCGAACGCGGCGGGAGGAGAGCTCTATGTCGGCGTTGACGAAAGGACAGGTCCAGCCGGCGCAAAGATCCGATCATGGAGAGGCTTTTCCGATGTAGAAGAAGCCAATGGCCATATTCAGGCTTTTGAGCAGGTTTCGCCGCTGGGCACTTACGTAAAGGCGACCTTTCTTTGGTGCTCCAGCGAGGCCGGGCTGGTTCTTCAGCTCGTAATCCTGAAGACGCGTGAAATCATCGCAGCGACGGACGACATCGTTTACATACGCCGCGGCGCCCAGAATCTGCCACTTCAGACCGAGGAGCAGCTTGCCCGTTTGCGGTTCGACAAAGGCATCGCATCATTCGAGGCAGAGTCTGTCAACATAGATCCGCGGGTGATCACAAACTCTACGATCACCCTCGATTTCATCCTTTCGGTTGTTCCCAGTGCAGAACCGGAGGCCTGGTTCCGCAAGCAACTCCTGGTCGTCGAAAACAAACCTACCGTTGCGGCTGTCGTGCTTTTCGCCGAATTGCCCCAGGCCGTGTTGCCCAAGAGATGTGGAATCAAGATTCTGCGATACAAGACAACGGAATCGACAGGATCTCGTGAAACACTCGATTCCGATCCATTGACAGTCGAAGGCTGTCTCTACGATCAGATTTTCCAGGCCGTGACAGAGACGGTGCGGGTTGTGGAGGATGTGAAAGTCCTCGGGTCAACAGGTCTGGAAAACATCAAGTATCCAAACGAGACACTCCACGAGATCATCACAAATGCCGTCCTTCATCGGGATTACAGCATTGCCGCCGATATTCAGATTCGCGTTTTTGACAACAGGATCGAAGTCGAGAGTCCTGGCAAATTGCCCGGCCATGTGACGACGGACAACATTCTCACCGAGCAATTCGCCCGCAATGGAACGATCGTCAGACTGATCAATAAGTTTCCGAACCCGCCAAACAAGGACGTTGGCGAGGGCTTGAATACGGCATTCCAGGCAATGCGTGCCCTACGGCTAAAAGATCCGGTGATTGAAGAACGGGAGACGAGCGTCGTCGTTCAGATTCGACACGAGCGGCTCGCCTCTCCCGAGGAAGCGATCCTTTCGTACCTCCGCCAGCATGACGAGATCACGAACGCAATCGCTCGTCAGGTGACCGGAATCGCCTCGGAGAACAAGGTCAAGGATGTTTTCTACCGCCTCCGCGACGCCGGCAAACTGGAGCGAATTCCGGGCAGGAAAGGTTCCGCATCGGCTTGGCGGCGCCCCCTGAGGAACGGCGCCCGGAACGGCAAGTAGAGTCTCGGCAACCTCACCGCAACGTCAGCACCTGCACGCTGCGCCCTTCCCCCTTCTGTCCGAATCCCGACCCCGCGTAGGACGAGTCATCGCGGAGGACGACCAGCCGGTCGCCGTAGTGGGTGAAGGTCCAGGAGGAGCGGTTCATCATCGAGCCTTTTATGAACATGAAGCCGGCGGTGCCGCGCTGGATCCGCTCGGCAGCCAGCGGGACGTTGTCGTCACCGAGCCAGACGGTCATCCGGTCTTCGGTGAACTTCACGCTGAAGATGCTGGTAGCTTCCGGCGGCAGTTTCGGCGTCAGCTTCAGGACCACGATCCGTACCGGCCGGCCGTCGCGCGTGCCGCGCGCCTCGCTCACTTTCGTGGCCGTTTCGAGGAGACGGAGAAACGGGCCCGCGAAATCGACGGCGTCGGCAACCTCGGTAGGTTGTGTATCGTTGATGGCCGCGCGCGTCGGCATCGTCTTCCGCGGATCGGAGGTGTGCTCCCGCGACTCGCGGTCGGCTCGCTCCAGGATGGCGCGGGGAATCGTGATGCGCAGCCCAGCCTCATCTTCGACGACATCGAGCGACGCCGAGCCGGTGAACTGCTGATTCGCGAAACGCCCTTCGTTCTTCCGCGAGCGCTGCACGTCGATCGAAACGTGAATCGGCTTCGTGGCGCGAAGCTGGGAGATGGCCGAGCGCATGTCCGCCACGGTGTCGGCCCAGAGTGGAACCGTGAGCAGGATGCAAGCTGAGGTGGCTAGACGTCGCATGGCCGGAGAGTATGCGTTAAGCTTCTGCTTGTGACGCAAACGTTCACAGCGGTGTTTGAGCCGGCGGAAGAGGGCGGTTACGTCGCTTTCGTCGAAGAGATCCCGGGGGCGGTCTCGCAGGGAGAGACACTCGAGGAGGCACGCGAGAACTTGAAAGAAGCGCTCGCGCTCATGCTCGAAGTCAATCGCGAGAATGCACTCGAAGGCGTCGACGAAAGCCGAGTGGTTCGTGAGATCATCGCCGTCGATAGATGATCGTCAGCGGGCGACCGGCATGGGGATGTTGAGTTCGCGGCAGATCCTCCTCAGTGTTCCCGCCTTGATCTCGGTATGCCGCGGTACAGCCTCCGATTTTCGATTATCTGCGTTCGTGAAGATGGTGTGATTCGCGCCTTCACGGCGTACGTAGCAGTTGTAACGCGTCAGATGCTGTTCGAAATCGCGGCGCTTCATCACCGCGATTGTAGGTGGCGTTTCGAAACGATCGACGCGCTATACGCTCAGCGTATTAGCCGAATTTTACGCGTATCTCGTTGATTGTACGATGTTTGACCGTGCGCGACCCTGCGCAATCCAAAGGGAAATTTCTCTTGACAATGAGTTACGCTACAGCACGTACCGGCTCAAATCCTCATCCTTCACCGTCTCCGCAAGAACCCGCTGCACGTAGGCGGCGTCGATCGTGACCGACTGACCTCCCATCTCGCTGGCGTCGAATGACAGTTCGTCGAGGAGGCGCTCCAGGATGGTGTGAAGGCGCCGCGCGCCGATGTTCTCCGTTTTCTCGTTGACCAGCGCCGCATAGCGCGCCACCTCGGCGATGGCGTCGTCGGCGAACGTCAGAGTGACCCCTTCCGTCGCCAGCAGCGACGAGTACTGCATCGTCAGGGCGTTTTTCGGCTCGTGCAGGATGCGCACGAAGTCCTCCTCGGTCAGCGATTCGAGCTCAACCCGGATCGGGAAACGTCCCTGCAGTTCGGGGATGAGGTCCGACGGTTTGGAAACGTGAAATGCGCCGGCGGCGATGAACAGGATGTGATCCGTCTTCACCATCCCGTATTTCGTATTCACCGTGGTCCCCTCGACGATGGGCAGCAGATCGCGCTGCACCCCTTCGCGCGAGACGTCGGGACCGTGCGCTGCGTTCTGCCGGCCGGCGATCTTGTCGATCTCGTCGAGGAAGACCATGCCGCTCTGCTCGACACGCTCGATGGCCTCGCGGGCCACGTTTTGCTGGTCGACGAGCTTCTCCGCTTCCTCCTGCACGATGATCGGCCGCGCATCGCCGATGCGCATCTTCTTGCGCTTCGACTTTCCGCCGAAGAGTCCGGGGAGCATGTCTTTGACGTTGACGCCCATCTCCTCGACTCCCTGCGCCGAGAAAATCTCGAACGACGGGTAGCTCTGTTCCTTCACGTCGATCTCGATCTCCCGTTCGTCGAGCCGCCCCTCATCGAGCCAGACGCCGAGCTTCTCTCGCGTCTCCGTCGGCGGCTGCTCCTCTGGCGCGCCGACAAATGCCGGGCGTGCGGACGGGCGGCGCGAGTCGGGGAGAAGGAGGTCGAGGATCCGCTCACGCGTGTTGCGCTCAGCCGTCTCGCGGTTCAGGCGCGTCTTCTCGTCCTTGACCAGCTTGACGGCGATCTCGGTCAGATCGCGGACGATCGACTCGACGTCGCGCCCGACATAGCCGACCTCGGTGAACTTCGAGGCCTCGATCTTCAGAAATGGTGAGCGTGTCAGCCGCGCCAGCCGGCGCGCGATCTCCGTCTTCCCGACGCCGGTTGGGCCGATCATGATGATGTTCTTCGGCGCGATCTCGTCGCGCAGCTCGGGAGGGAGCTGCTGCCGCCGCCAGCGGTTGCGGAGGGCGATGGCCACCGCGCGCTTCGCGGCATGCTGCCCGACGATGTACATGTCGAGCTCGCGCACGATCTCTTTCGGCGTGAGCTTCTCGGAGTGGCCCGCATCTTCGACGCTGCCTGGGAGTTGGATAACCATGGTCAGAGGCTCTCTACGGTGATGTGGTCGTTGGTGTAGATGCAGATGGTCGCGGCGATACGCAGCGCTTCCTCGGCGATAGCGGCCGCGTTCAGTTCCGTATGATTCATCAGCGCGCGCGCCGCCGCCAGCGCGTACGGACCGCCGGAGCCGATGGCCAGAATCCCGTCGTCCGGCTGAATCAGATCGCCGGTGCCGGAGATCAGATAGGCGCGCTCGGCATTCGCCACAATGAGAAAGGCCTGCAGCTGGCGCAGGTACTTGTCCATCCGCCAGTCCTTGGCCAGCTCGACGACCGACCGCTCCATATTGCCGCGGTACTCCTCGAGCTTGGCCTCGAATCGTGAAAAGAGGGCGAAGGCATCGGCGGCGGAGCCGGCGAATCCGGCCAGGATCTTGTCGTGATAGAGGCGGCGCACCTTGGCCGCGCCATGTTTCATGACGGTCGTACCGACAGTCACCTGTCCGTCGCCCGCCATGGCCACCGCGCCATCACGCCGGACGCAGAGGACGGTCGTCGATCGAATGAGAGGTTCGTCCATGGAAGCAGGATCGTATCGCAGAGCGGCCTGTCGCGCCGGACCTCACCGCGGCATGATTCCGCCAGGCACTTCCGTCGACACAGCGGTGTCGCCCGCCGGAATGCGGATCATGGGCGTGAGGTCGAGACGCATCCTGCCGAGGTCGATGGTCACGATGAAGTTCTTCAGGTAGTTCTCGCCGATGATGCCGGAGGTCAGGTCGCGCTCCGTTGCGCCGGGGTCGTACATCGGGATGGTGCGGAACGTGCCGGCCCAGCGGTCGATGCCGATCTCGATGTTCTCCACCTTGTCGCCGTGCTTTTCCGCTCCGCCGAGGCCTTGCAGCGTGGCGTTGTGCACCTTGGTGAAAAGCTGAATCGGCAGCGAATTCGCTGAATTGAGGAACGTCACCTCGGAGCCGGTATCGAGGATGAAGACGAACCACCCTTTGCGATTGATGACGCCGCGAACCGCGGGCCGGAAATGATCCCAGAAGAGATTCTGATCGGGAACGGGGACATGATCGGCGGAGGTCAGATGCGTGAACGTGGCCTGATTGTGCCGGAAGTCGAGCTCGATGCGCGTCTCCTTCAACAGATGGGCGCCGAGGAGAAACTCGATCGAAAACTCCTCTTTGTTCGCCACGACGAACTTCATCTTGTCATCCGGCATGATCGCTACCGGCACGTTCTCGATCGTCATCTTTCCGATCTGCAGCGAGTCGATGATTCCGAACTCCACCTGAATCGGCTCACCGAGAAGGCCGCTGAAGGTGCCCTCGAAGTTACCGAGCTTTCGAATGGGAACCGAGGCCGCAAGCTTGCGCGAGACGATGGACATCACCGCGCCGGAGTCGACGATGGCGACGACGTTCTTCTTCTTGTTCACCGTCACTTCCACCCGAGGCACGTCCGGCCGCCCGCTGCGCAGAGCGACCCGCTCCGTTACCGGTCCAAGGAAGTGGTACGTGTCGACATTTTTCAGCGACTCGAGGAACTCCATATGCCACTTGCGGACGATCAGGCCGTGATCGGCAGCCACATGTGCCCACTCCAGGCTGGCCTCGAAGTTGTTGCGCAGATACTCGAGCTGCGAGAGCGCCCACGCCGCATCGGCATACGTCGTCCGGAAGGGCTCGAGGCCGAGCGTAGCGCGGAGATGCCGGCGCGCGTCGTCAAAACGGCCCGCCGCCATCTCTGCCGTGCCGAGGTAGAGAAGGTCGCTGGCATTGCGCCGGCTCTTCGACTCCACGATGGAAGCCTGCTCGACGGCGCGGACATAGTCGGCCTTCCGCACCATCGACGGAAGGTCGCTTCCCCGCTCGATCGCGCCGGGCGTAATCAACAGAGGCGAAATCGAGACGTCGGAGTAAAGCGCGCATCCCGCGACAAAAGCGGTTGCAGCGATAAAGAGAGAATGACGCATCGGGCTTGCGCCACATTGTACGGACGAAGTCGAAACGCTGCCGGGTCGGAGGGGTCAGCTCTCTGTGACAGGTTCGTTTCGCCGCTACCGGGCCAGCTTCACATCCAGCCGCGCGATCTCTTCCTTCGCGTTCTCCGCCGCCGTCACGATGAACTGCTGGTCCTTGTAGCCGGGAGCGGAGAAACGGATCGTGTAGCTGCCGGGGGCCGGGAAGTCATAGACCTCATCCATCGTGCCGAACTGTTTGGCCTGGCCGATGACGAGATCGTTGACGGACACCATGGCGTCGTCCGGGACGACGTTCGTAATCATCCCGCGCCGCGCCCAGATGCGCACCGTGGAGCTGATGGCATGCCCCGTGCCGGTGACCTCCGCGCGGGCGCGGCCGGTGACGGCCTCGCGCGCGGCCGGAGTGTTGTCCGCGGCATCGCCCGGAAAGACGAGCGACGCCCCCGGCTCCGGCTCTCCGGGCGGGCCCGCGCCGCTGGTCATCGCCCTGGCCGGGTGACGGGACTTGACGATCCCGTTCGCCAGAGTGGGAGTGCGATAGCGGATGCCGGTGTAGACGGCCAGCCCGGCCATGGCGACCAGCACCACGCCGATCAGTGTCGGCACCCAGCGCGGCATCACTGGTGTCCCATCCGCGGGTGCGGGAGGGCGGGGCTCATCGGTCATTCCTTCTCCGCCGGTTCGATCTCTTCGTCCTCCGTGATCTCGGCCGTTCCCTCGTCCGTGACGACGGTGTCGGCATCGTCTTCGAGCCGGTCGAAGTCGGCGTTCCGCTGCCGTATCAACTGCTGCGCGCGTGCCTCGTCCTCCGCTCCGACATAGACGCGGATGTCGCCCATCGTTCCGAAATTGATCGGCTCCATGCTGAACTTGACGTTCTCGATCTGCGCGGGGATGCCCTCGGCGTCCAGAAACCCTTTGATGATGCGTGCCTCGTCGTCCGTGCCGGTGCTTGCGATCTCAACCCACGTCTCCCCCTCGCCCTGCCTCGACTGAAACGGAAGCTCATCGACGAGCGCCGCATGATCGGCGGGGCATTCGGTCTGGCCGCTCGGATAGGCCTGCTTGCAGGTTGGACAATAGGGCATCGTTTTCTCCTCGTCTCTCAGGGAATGAGCGTTAGCTTACCGCTCTGGTCCGTCATCGTTCCGATGGTTGCATAGAACAGGCCGCTCTGCCGCAGCCGCGTTTCGAGCACGTCGAGCCTCTCCGGTGATACCGCAATCAGCAATCCGCCGCTGGTCTGTGCGTCACACATCAGCGTGAATTCAGACTCGGGCACGCGAATATCGACGCGCCGCCGAAATGTCTCGACGTTGCGTAGCGTCCCGGCCGGCCGGAAGCCGCGCGCCAGGTAATCGCGGGCGTTCGACAGCACCGGAACCGCGCTGGCGCGAATCTCCGCGCCGGTGCCGGAGCCGGCGCACATTTCCAGGAGATGTCCGACGAGACCGTAGCCGGTGATGTCGGTGGCCGCGCTGACCCCGACCTCGGTCATCGCGGCCGCGGCATCGCGATTGAGCATCGTCATCCAGTGCACGGCCTCGTCGACAGAAGGAGGCGTGCGCCGTCCGAAACGCTTGCGCGTCAGTCCGCGGTAGGCGCTGATGAGGATTCCGTTGCCGACCGGCTTGGTCAGAACGAGCGTATCGCCTACCTTCGCGGTCGAGTTGCGAACGAGTTTCGCTACGCTCACGACGCCGGTGACCGCCAGACCGTACTTCGGGACATCGTCGATGATGGTGTGGCCTCCGGCGATCGGGAACCCGGCCTCCGCCGCTTTCTCCGAACCGCCGCGCAGGATCTCCTGCAGCACCTCCAGCGGCAGAATGTCTGTCGGAAAAGCGGCGATGGCCAGACCGACGATCGGCGTGGCACCCATCGCGTAAATGTCGGAAACGGAGTTGGCGGCCGCGATCGCGCCAAAGAGATACGGGTCGTCGACGATCGGCGTGAAGAAGTCGACCGTCTGGGCGATGGCCAGATCGCCGGAAATCCTCACGACCGCCGCGTCATCGTTGGTGCCGTAACCGACGACAAGATCCCCCAGCCCTTCCTGAGAAGGGAGTTTTGCCAGGATCGAGTGCAGGTCATCCTGACCCAGCTTGCACGCTCAACCGCCGGTTGTGGCGAACGAAGAGAGCGGCGGATACGACTTGATCTTCCGCTTCACGGAACGAATGGTATCGCCCAAAAGCACTAACGGAGCCTTTCGGCTCCGTTGTGGTACATCGCTTGGGGCTGGACCGCTGCGACCAGTTGGTGGGGTTCAAGGAAGCTAGGGGATTAATCGTCCAAAATCGGTCCAATAGTCTAGGAGGGGGTCCGCAGCGGCCACTAGACGCGGGCAAGAGAGAAGGGACCCGCGTTGCGGTCTCGAATCGGTCGAAACCTGTTTCATCGTGCTCCGATGGATTGCATGGCTCCTGCCAAGCATAATAACTAACTGTTTCACGTCGATCGCAGCAGTACCTTTCTCGTTCTCACCGCCACCCGCTCTCTTAAGACTGAAAGGCCCGCCTTCTGCCAGGAGCCAGCTTCCGTCATTCACGCACAAGGCAAAAATTGCCGTTCGCGTGAAGCTGGCTGTAATTTTGTCCAACTTGCAGCCTGCCTCATCGCTGCGAAACCGGCTTCAGCAGAGCGTTCAGATCCGATAACAGACGCTCCAGGTCAAGCCGGTAGCCAGCAGCAACCTCAGCCAGCGTCTCATCTGTCGCCGCCGAGCAGCCGTCGCATCCGCCGATGTGATACGCGGCGAAGACCCAGCGCGCTGACGGATGCAGCGCCAACGCGGAATCGACGGTCATCGCCGCTGTGAATTCTGAATCCAAACGCGCAATTCTACGCAGATAGAATGGCTGGTGATGAAAATCCGGCTGCTCTTCTTCGCCGTGTTGCGCGACATCGCCGGCCGCGGCGAGGAAGTCCTCGATCTTCCGGACGGAACGCGCGCGGGCGACGTCTGGCAGCGGTTGCGCGACGAGCACGCCGCGCTACGCGACTATACCCAGCCTCCCATGATCGCCGTCAACGAGAGCTACGTCCGCCCCGATGAGCTGCTGCACGACGGCGAC
Source organism: Thermoanaerobaculia bacterium (assembly GCA_017883235.1). Taxonomy (GTDB): domain Bacteria; phylum Acidobacteriota; class Thermoanaerobaculia; order Gp7-AA8; family Gp7-AA8; genus JADGNZ01. The sequence goes on from JADGNY010000003.1 coordinate 133,411, forward strand.
GAGTTGGCCTTCATCCCACCCGTCGCGGGCGGTTGAGACGACTTACGCGACATCGTCCACCGGATACCCGGCATCGATCCAGCCATCGAGTCCGCCGGCGAGCGGGCGAACCTTCGTATATCCCCTGTCGATGAGCATGCGCGCCACACGGGCGGCTGAGGCTTCGTTTGGTCACGTGCAGTACAGCACCACCTCCTGATGGGGTGCCAGATCGCCGAGCTGTGAGGCGATGTCGTCCATCTGAGCGAGGATGGCCGTGGGGATGGCGCGCGGATTGTGTTTGCGTGCGCCGGAGGAACGGACGTCGAGCACGACCGGCAGCTCGCCGCGATCGAGCATCGCCTTCAGATCGTGCGGCTCGATGCGCGCCAGCCGCAATTGCTTCAGAAAGTGAACGCGCTGCGCCCACTTGACGGCGATGACGAGCGCCAGCAGGCACACCACGACGACCAGCGCCCATCCGCCGAGATTTTCGAGCGCGGCCAGCAGGCGATCGATAGCGCGATGGAAGGCGCGGCCGGCCGCGACCGCGCTTCCGGCCCAAAGCAGCGCACCGATCCCGTCGTAGAGGAGGAAGGCGATCGAGCTGCGCCCGGAAGCGCCGGCCAGCGGCGGCGCGACCGTCGAGAATCCGGGGATGAATTTCGCGATGAGGAGCGACTTCACTCCCCATCTCTCAAACCGAGCCTCGGTATCACGCACGCAGGAGTCGGGCGAGAGTGAGATGCGGCAAAGCGTCCGCAGAATGCGGTAGCCGTAGCGTCGCCCGAGGAGGAACCAGAGGTAGTCGGCGATGAGCGATGCCACGAGCGCCGCCAGCAACACATGCGTCGACGACATCTTGCCACCGCGCGACAACGCCCCGGCCACGATCAGCGCCGGCACGGCCGGCAACGGCGCACCGAGCTGCTCGAGCAAAACATTGATGAAAATCAACGGGATGCCGTAGTGCAGGACGTAGTGAACGAGCGAGGTCATTGGAGTTCAACATGGTAGCGGGAGTCGGGGGTCGGGGGTCGGGAGTCGGAGAAACAAGGGGATCCACTCTCTCCGACCCCCGACTCCCGACTCCCGACTCCCGCTACCAGACCTAACCAAATGACCCGCACCGAGTCTAAGCCTTCCGGGATGGAGATAACGACCGACCTTGCCGTGGTAAGCCGGGCCCGATCCGGCGACGCCGATGCCTTCCGGCAGCTGGTCGAGCGGCACTCCAGAACGACATTTCGCGATCTCTCGCCGGCTCCGCCGGCGAGCGGCCGCCGGAGGCGGCCGCAACAAGCCCGCTCTGTGAAGCAAGCAGAATCTCCTCTTGCATAGCAGAATCTGCTTCGGGCAAAGCGCGCGAATCCTCTGATGGAAGGAAAATCTGCTGTGCAAGAGGAGGTTTGTCCTCTTGCAGAGGAGATTTGTCCTCTGCTGTTGCCCAAATTGCTTCTTTGTCAACGAGGATTCCTTGCAAGGCTGTCAGAATGAGTACAGGGCGAACAACCAGCACAGCAACACGATCGGGCGTGAAACAGCGACCGCAGAATCGAATAACCCGCCAGATCTTTTCGCGCGGACGCCGAAGACTCCCATCAAAGCCGCGGAGCGGCGCTATCTACGTAGCCCACAGCGTGAGCTGTGGGACTCAGGTACGAGCCGGTTCAGCCGCGGAGCGGCGACATCTCGGAGTGATCACTTCCACATGTACCGCTTGTCGCACACCATCATCATTCGCGACGTTCGAGATATCGCCACTCCGCGGCTGGAGATTGGCCCGATCACAACCCCACAGCTAACGCTGTGGGCTACGTAGATTGCGCCGCTCCGCGGCGACAAGCGATAGGGGCCGACCGGCAGAAGCACCGCGCGGAAATGCCCGGCCGCATCGGTGACCACCACGACCTCGTAGCCGGTGGCCGTGTTTCTGATCGTCACGGTGACGCCAGGAATGGCAGCGCCGCTGGCATCGACAACGGTCCCTTCGATGACGCCGGTCGTGGCCTGGGATTGAGCGAAAAGAGGAAGGGCAACAAGGAGGACAACGATGGCAAGGAGCACGAAGGATAGACGACGCATACGGTCTCCTTTTTGTTCGCGCGGCAGAGGTGAGTTGAGGAGAACGGAATGATTCCGTCAGCGCACAAAGCACAATGGTGCCGATTCACCGGCTGACGTACGGATTCCCGCGAAGGTAAAACCGCAACGGCCATCCCGCCGCTTCGCCGGAGTTCTCGACGCCGATGCGATGACTGACCGCGATGTCATCGTCGCTGACATCGATGTCGCGCGGTGCGAGCCAGAGTGTTTTCCCATCGAACGGTTCGCTGTCGAGCGATTTGTCGATGGCCATCGCGGAGCAGAGCTTGCCCGGGCCGTTCATCAGGTCGCGGTCTCGTTTTGCCTTCGGCCGCCGTTCGCGCATCGTCTCGATGCCGCGCAGCGGTTCCGCGGCGCGCAGCAGCACGGCCTCGGCGATGTCCGCTTCCTGTGTGACGACGTTCACGCACCAGTGCATGCCGTAGGTGAAGTAGACGTAGGCGTGGCCCCCATCGAGGTACATCGATTCGTTGCGTGCGCTGCGCAGGCCGCGACGGGCGTGACTCGCGGAATCGTTCGCGCCGAGGTACGCTTCGACCTCCACCAGGCGCGCGGCCAGCAACTCGCGGCCGAGGCGGCGCCAGAGCACGCAGCCGAGAAGGGAACGCGCCACGGTGACCGTGTCCTGCCGATAGAAGGAACGGGGAAGCTTCATTGCGAAGGAAGAACGCGATTCGCCGCGCGGCGGTCGAGCTGGTCCTCGGAGACGTGGCGTGCCAGCACGTTCAGAAGGTCGCGGTGAACTCCCGCCGGCGCGCCGACGACATTGCCGCGCTCCAGCCAGCGATCGCCGCCGGAGAAGTCGCTGAAAACACCGCCGGCCTCGGTGACGAGGAGCGAGCCCGCGGCGATGTCCCACGGCGAGAGGTGCAGCTCGAAGAAACCGTCGAAGATGCCGGCGGCGGTGTAGGCGAGATCGAGCGCCGCCGAGCCGGCCCGGCGAACCCCCTTGGCCACACTGATGACTTCCTGAAAGATCGCGCAATAGACGGCCACGAATTGCTGCGCGCGAAACGGAAAGCCGGTAGCGAGAAACGAGCCATCCAGCGTCTCCTGATTCGAGACGTACATCCGCTGGCCATTGCGAAAGGCGCCGGCGCCACGCTCGGCTGTAAAGAAGAGATCGCGCAGCGGTTCGTGAACGACGCCGGCCGTGATCTCGTCGTCGGTCTTCACGGCGATCGATATCGACCACATCGGAAAGTGCTGTAGATAGTTCGATGTGCCGTCGAGCGGATCGATGATCCATGTCCGTCCGCTGGTCCCCTCGGCGCTGATGCCGCCTTCTTCTCCGAGGATGGCGTCCTCGGGACAGTGGTCACGGATGAACGTGACGATGGCGGCCTCGCTCTCGCGGTCCGCGCGCGAAACCCAGTCATTGCGCGACTTCAGATCCGCATCGTCTTTCCCCAGCCGTTCCCAGTGTTGCAGCAGGATTACCGCGCCGAGACGAGCGGCTTGTGTTGCGAGGTCGATGTCGTTTGGACGAGAGGTCATTGAGAAGGATTCTATCCGGGGGTCGGTTGTCGGTTGTCGGTTGTCGGTTGTCGGTTATCGGTTATCGGTTATCGGTTATCGGTTATCGGTTGACGAAGGTTGGAGCCCGCGCGTTGATTCCCTTCTCCGACTCCCGGCAACCGACAACCGATAACCGATAACGATCTCCGACCCCCGACCCCCGCCTCCCTCGAATGCTATCCTCCGAGCAAGCCCATGAACCCGCAAACCATTTCGCGCTATCGCGTAGGGCGGCTCATCGGCGCCGGCGGGATGGGCGAGGTTTACCTCGCCGAGGACATGACCCTCAACCGCAAGGTAGCGCTCAAACTTCTGCCGGTGCGCTTCACGCGGGACGAAGAACGCGTACGGCGGTTTCAACGCGAGGCGCGCGCGGCTTCGGCGCTCAATCACCCCAACATCCTCACCATCTACGAGATCGGCGAGGATGAGGCTGTCCACTACATCGCCACCGAGTACATCGAAGGCGAAACGCTTCGGGAGCGGATGGCCACGCGGCGGCTCAACATCGGTGAGGTGCTCGACGTCGCTATCGGCGTAGCCAGCGCCCTGGCCGCGGCACACGACGCCGGCATCGTCCATCGCGATATCAAGCCTGAGAACATCATGCTCCGCCCCGACGGCCTGGTGAAGGTGCTCGACTTCGGCCTGGCCAAGCTCGCCGAGCCGGAGTCGGCACTCAAAGACAGCTCCACCGGCTCGGTCATGGGAACGTTGCTCTACATCTCTCCCGAGCAGGCCCGCGCGCAGCAGCCTGACGCGCGCTCCGACCTCTATGCGCTGGGCGCTGTGATGTACGAGATGGTCACCGGGCAGCCGCCGGTGCGAGGCGACAACTTCATCGACATCGCCTTCGCCATCGTCAATGAGGTGCCGAAGCCGCCGTCGCACTACGTCACCGGCGTTCCGCCGGAGCTCGATCAGATCATCCTGAAACTGCTGGAGAAGGATCGCGGCAACCGTTACCCCTCGGCGCGGCAACTCCTCGGCGATCTGAACACGCTGCGCCGGGAGCTGGAGTTCGAGAGCAAGCTCACATCCCCGGAGATGCATCGCCACTTTTCCGCGCCGGGGTTCGAACAGCAGCCGACCGTGCAGATGACGTTTCCGATCTCCGAGCGCGGTCATGCAATGCGCCGTGCGTTCCGTGACACGCGCATGGTGGCGCTGATCTCCGTCGTGGTCGTGGCGTTGCTGGCGACGGCGGCGTACACGATCATCAAAGGCAGCATTTTCGCCGACCGGATCGACAGCGTGGCCGTGCTGCCATTCGTCAACGCCTCGGGAAATCCGAACAGCGAGTACCTCAGCGATGGGTTGACCGACAGCATCATGGATTCGCTGTCGCAGTTGCCGGAGCTGAAGGTCGTCGCGCACAGCACGGTGTTCCGATACAAAGGCAAGAACACCGATCCGCTCGTCGTCGGCCAGGAACTGCACGTCCGCGGCGTTGTGACCGGGTGGCTGGTCCAGCGCGGCAACACCATCGTCGTCCGCGCGACGCTGACGGATGTGAAACGCGGTACGCAGGTGTGGGGACAGCAGTACGACCGCAATCTTTCCGACGTCGTGGAGCTGCAGAAGGACCTTTCCGAGGAGATCTCGTCACAACTGCAGCCGCATCTGACGGGCGAAGAGCGCAAGCTGCTGGCCAAGCGCCGCCCGGAGAGCAACGAAGCCTTCCAGCTCTACCTGAAAGGCCGTTATTTCTCGACGAGGTTCAATGACGAGGAAGCGATCCGCAAGGGAATCAGCTATTTCAATCAGTCGATCGAGCGCGATCCCACCTATGCGCTGGCCTACGCCGGCCTGGCGTCGGCCTATTACTATCTTTCGAATCTCCTGATGCCGCCACGCGAGGCGATGCCGCGCGTACGCGAGGCGGCCGAGCGCGCACTCGCTTTAGACGACTCACTGGCCCAAGCCCACACTAGCATGGCCCTGGTGCTGGTCTGGTATGACTGGGATTTCGCGAAAGGTGAGAGAGAATTCCGCCGCGCCATTGTCCTCAATCCGAACGATGCCGATGCGCATCAGGCGTATGGCGACTTCCTGGCGGCGATGGGCCGCTTCGACGAGGCGTTGGTGGAAAAGCGCCGTGCCGAGCAACTCGATCCGCTGTCCGTCACCGCCAGTTGGGACGTCGGCCGGACCCTCTACTACGCCGGCCGCGACGAGGATGCCATCGAGCAGGCCAAACATACTCTCGACCTCGATCCGAGCTTCCCGTACGTCTATTACCTCGAGGCACAGATCGAATTCCGCAAGAACAACATGCCACAGGCGCTGGCGTTGATGCGGCGCGCCATGCAGTTGGGCGGCCATAAGCAACTGCTCATCACGAACTGGGGAATGATCAACGCCCGCGCCGGCAACCGCGACGAGGCAATGCGCGCCATGGACGAGTTGCGCACCCGCGCGGCAGGCACGTACACACTCCCCCTCTTCCTGGCCCGCATTAACGCGGCCTTCGGCAATAACGATGAGGCGATGAAGAATCTCGAGAAGGTCTACAACGACCGCTCCGAATCCGCGGTCTGGTTGAAGGTCGATCCATCACTCGAGTCTCTGCGCAAGGATCCGCGCTTCATCGCATTGATCAGGAAAGTGGGGCTGCCACAATGATCGCGGCAGTCACTGGCAGCCCGGAACCTGCACAGCCAGAATCGACTTCGCCCGCGCGATGTAAACCGCGCGGTCGGACGCCGGCACATTCTGGATTGCCGCCAGCCACGATCCGTCGAACTGGCTCGGATGGCGCGCCATGTCCTGCGTGATTTCCGACCATGCCGAGGTTTGACTTGACGTCAGAATCTCGTTGCCGTCGAACCGCTGGAGGCCCCCGACGGCCGGCGCGAAGTGAATCACCAGAGGATCGAAGGCGAAGGTGACGCGGGTCTCGAGAAGGAAGAGATCCGGTTCGTACGACAACAGTTTCACCGCGTCGAGAACGATGGCGCCTGTCTCCATATGATCGGGATGGCAGGTCGTGCCGTGACGCGGGTCGAAGGTCAGCACCAGACTGGGGTGAAACGCTTCGATGTAGTGTGCCACGGACGTCACGACGTCGGGGCGATCGCCCGATGCCGATCGCCAGTCGGGCTTATCGACTCCGGCGGTATTCGGGTAGGTGAGAAGAATGGATGTCGCGCCGAAGTATTGCGATGCGGAGCCTGCTTCCGCGCTTCGAACGGATGCGATATCGGGCTGACATCCGTCCGAACGCAGGCAGGTCCCGCCCTCGCCCCTCGTGAGGATGACAAACGCGCACCGGACGTGCTCCTGACGGCACCATTTTCCCAGCAGCGGCGCCGCGATCGATTCATCGTCGGGATGGGCGGCGATCCACATGACCGAGGAGGGGGTGAGGATGTTGCTCGGCGGCAGCACGGCGCGGGCGCGGCCGGCGAGCAGAAGTGACAGGATCAGCAACACGGGCATACGACATATACGAATGCTGGCCGCATGCCGTCGGCGTCAAATCATCGGATCTTTGCCGCGATCCACGTCGGTGATTTTGTCTGGAGCCCCTGGGAGCGCGGGCGTCTCGCCCGCGCTATCGCCGGCGGAGCCGGCGAGAGATCGTAGCCCCCGGTTTCAACCGGGGGTTCGTGGTCGCCCCAAAATTGCGAGCCCGCTTTAGCGGGCGACAGAACAG